>WFVC01000134.1 GCA_015491815.1 Gammaproteobacteria bacterium
CCCCCGGGCCGCATCGCCTCTGGTATGTGGCCGATGGCTTCCGCATGGGACTGAGCGTGGAAGAATTATTTGAGCTGACTTTTATCGACCGCTGGTTTCTGGTGCAGATCGAGGACATCGTCAGGCTGGAAAATGAGCTGCGTGAACAGGGTGTGGCGGCGCTGGACAACGCGCGCATGCGTAAACTCAAACGCAAGGGGTTTTCCGATCGCCGGCTGGCGACGTTACTGGATATAAAAGAACAGGAACTGCGCGCCTTGCGTCACAAGCTGGGTGTGCGGCCGGTGTATAAACGGGTGGATACCTGCGCGGCGGAGTTCGCCACCAACACGGCCTATATGTATTCCAGCTATGAAGAAGAATGTGAAGCCGCGCCCACCCGTAAAGATAAAATCATGGTGCTCGGTGGCGGCCCCAACCGTATCGGTCAGGGCATCGAATTTGATTATTGCTGCGTGCATGCGGCAATGGCCTGTCGCGATGACGGTTTTGAAACCATCATGGTCAACTGTAACCCTGAAACCGTGTCCACCGATTACGACACCTCGGACAGACTTTATTTTGAGCCGCTGACATTAGAAGACGTACTGGAGTTGATCGAACTGGAAAAACCCAAAGGCGTGATCGTGCAGTACGGCGGGCAGACGCCGTTGAAACTGGCGCGGGATCTGGAAGCCGCCGGCGCGCCGATTATCGGCACCAGTCCGGATTCGATCGATCTGGCCGAAGATCGTGAACGCTTCCAGCAACTGATTCAGGAACTGGATCTGAAGCAGCCGCCGAATCGCACCGCGCGCGCCGAGGAACAGGCGGTGGCGCTGGCTGATGAAATCGGTTATCCGCTGGTGGTGCGGCCTTCGTATGTGCTCGGTGGCCGGGCGATGGAAATCGTTTATAACGAAAAAGAACTGCGGCGCTACATGACCGAGGCGGTGCAGGTCTCCAATGACTCACCGGTATTGCTGGATCGTTTTCTCGATGATGCGGTGGAAGTCGATGTCGATGTGATTTGCGACGGCAAGGATGTGTTCATCGGCGGCATCATGGAACACATCGAACAGGCCGGGGTGCATTCCGGCGATTCGGCCTGCTCGCTGCCGCCCTACAGTATTTCCACCGAGCTGCAGGATGAAATGCGCGAACAGGTCAGTAAAATGGCGCGCGCTTTGAAAGTGGTGGGGTTGATGAATACCCAGTTTGCGATTCAGAAAAACGTGGTTTACGTGCTGGAAGTCAATCCACGCGCTTCGCGCACCGTGCCCTATGTGTCCAAGGCGACCGGTGTGCCGCTGGCCAAAGTCGCGGCGCGTTGCATGGCCGGTCGCAGTCTGGCGGAGCAGAATATTAGCCGGGAAATCGTGCCGGAGTATTTTTCCGTGAAAGAAGCGGTGTTCCCCTTCAACAAGTTCCCCGGCATCGATCCGCTGCTGGGGCCGGAAATGAAATCCACCGGTGAGGTTATGGGCGTGGGACGCAGTTTCGGTGAAGCCTATGCCAAGTCACAGATCGCCGCCGGCGTAAGCCTGCCGAACAAGGGCCGGGCTTTTTTGAGCGTGCGCAATACCGACAAGCCGGGCATCGTTGAAGTCGGACGGCAGTTGCAGGCTCTGGGATTTGAGCTTGTCGCCACGCGCGGCACTGCGAAAGTATTGGCCGAAGTCGATCTGGATGTACAGGTGGTCAACAAGGTGACACAGGGGCGGCCGCATATTGTTGATATGATCAAAAACGATGAGATCAGTTTGATTGTGAACACCACCGAGGGCAGTCAGGCCATCGCCGATTCCGCGACTATCCGCAGTAATGCGCTACAACATAAAGTGACTTATACGACCACCCTGGCCGGTGGACTGGCGCTGTGCCGGGCGCTGCGCCAGTCTGATTTAAGCACCGTCAATCGTTTACAGGATTTGCATCAGGAGGTATCCGCATGAGTCGAGCACCCATGACCAGTCGGGGCGCAGAAAAGCTGCGTGAGGAATTAAAAGATCTGAAAAGCGTGCAGCGGCCAAAGGTGATTCAGGCGATTGCCGAAGCGCGTGAACACGGCGATCTGAAGGAAAACGCCGAGTACCATGCCGCGCGTGAGCAACAGAGTTTTATCGAAGGCCGGATTCAGGAAATCGAAGCCGCGCTGTCGAATTCACAAATTATCGACGTCGCGGTGGTCGGCGCGAGCGCCGGTGACAAAATTGTGTTCGGAGCCACGCTTGAATTGCTGGATATCGAAAATGATACGGAAGTAACCTATCAGATTGTCGGCGAAATGGAGGCGGACATTAAACAGAACCTGATCTCGATAACCTCCCCCATCGCCCGCGCCCTGATCGGCAAGTCGGTCGATGATGTGGCCGAAGTGCAGGCGCCCGGCGGCATACGCGAATACGAAATTATCTCGGTGCGTTACGAATAATAAAAAATTTAAACGCAAAGGCGCGAAGACGCAAAGGACGCAGAGTTATTAAAAATGGTTATGCCAAACTATTTCCAACCATCATCAGAAAATTACAAAAAAATCTTTGCGCACTTTTTGCGTCTTCGCGCCTTTGCGTTAAAAAATGTTCATCCTTGAACGCGTTCTCTTAAGTCTCTGGATCGGCAGCATGTGGGCGATTGGCTATCTCGCTGTGCCGGTGCTGTTTCGGCTGCTGGATGATCGCATGCTCGCTGGGATGCTGGCTGGGGAGATGTTCCACCTGCTCAATTTTCTGGGGCTTTTCTGCGGTGTTTTATTACTGGCGGGCTTGTGGTTGCAGTCGGGGCGGGCGGCGCTTTTCAGTTGGCGCAGCGGTCTGCTGGTGCTGATGTTAGCGCTGATTGGCGTAGCTGAATTTGGTTTGCAGCCGCAAATGGCGGCCTTAAAGCAACTGGGGCTGGAAGGCGATCGCCTGCAACAGTTTCGCTGGTTACATGGTCTCTCCTCTATTCTATTTCTTGTTAACAGTTTATCTGGATTGTTATTGCTTATTCGCGGCTTGCAGAAATAATGCTGCTTTTTTCCTTATCTAATTGATGTCCTTAAAAATTTTCATTGCTTCAAAAAATATCAATTAGCTGAAAACCTGCTACATTCCATAAAAGATTACAGAATAACTCGTAAGGAGTAGAACTTGTCTGATTTAAGCAAAGACCAGCAGGAAAATCGCTGGAGTCGGATCTTTGAAAATTCCTTCGACGAGATCTATATCTTTCGCGCGGATACCCTGAAATTTGTGCTGACCTCGAAAGGCGCGCAAAACAATCTGGGTTATAGCGCAGAAGAACTTGCCCGCATGACGCCGGTTGATATCAAGCCGGAGCTGGATGAACAGCAGTTCGACGCGCTGATCAGCCCTTTGCGCAAAGGGGACGAGGATTTGCTGGTGTTTGAAACCCTGCATCAGCGCAAGGATGGCACCCTTTATAATGTGGAAATTCGCCTGCAACTGGCGGAGGAAGAATCGCCGCCGGTTTTTATCGCCATTATTCTGGATATCACGGTGCGCAAACAGACTGAGGCGGCATTGCGGGAAAGTGATCAGCGCTATCATGCGCTGGCCAAAGCCGCACCGGTGGGAATTTTTCGCACTGACATGGAGGGGGGATGTATTTATGTCAATGAATGCTGGCAAGAGTTGGCGGGGATGACCCAGGAGCAGGCGTTGGGGGATGGCTGGGCGGCAGCCTTGCATGATAATGATCGGCAACGGGTGTTTTCGGAATGGTCTGAAGCAGCGCAGGCGCAATGCAGTTTTCGCACGGAATGTCGTTTTCGCAAACCGGATGGTCAGGTTAGCTGGTTGCTTACTCAGGCTGAACCGGAGCGGGATGCCAATAATCAGGTTATCGGTTATGTCGGCACGGTCACTGATATTAGTGCGCGCAAGCAGATTGAAGTTGAAGTCGCCAGTCAGCGAGATTTACTGGAGAAAATGGTGGCTGAACGGACGGCGGAGCTTTCTCGTATAAATCAGGAACTGGAATCATTTAGCTATTCTGTTTCGCATGATTTACGCGCGCCGTTGCGCGCTATTGATGGGTTTAGTCTGGCTCTGCTGGATGACTATGGTGATTTGCTTGATGAAACCGGACAGGATTATTTGCATCGAGTGCGTTCAGCAAGTCAGCGTATGGGCGATCTGATTGACGCCATGCTGATCCTGTCGAGAGTCAGTCGTTATAATTTGAAACGAAAGCTGGTTTCTATTTCACAGTTGGTTCATGAGGTCGTGTATGATTTACGGGCGGAAGATCCTGAACGTGAGATTGAGCTTCTGATTGCCGATAATCTACAGGCAGAGGGGGATGCCCATTTATTGCGTATTCTGCTGGAAAATTTGCTTTCTAACGCCTGGAAATATACTTCGACCGTTAAATCTGCGCGAATTGAATTTAATGCTCGTGAGGAGAATGGCGAAACCATATTTTTTATTAAAGATAACGGCGTTGGTTTTGATATGCGTTATGTTGATAAACTGTTCTGCGCATTTCAGCGACTGCATGGCGCGGAATTTGAGGGTACGGGGATCGGTCTCGCGACAGTAGAACGAGTGATTCAGCGTCATGGAGGACGGGTCTGGGCCGAAGGGGAAACCGGCAAGGGCGCAATGTTTTCTTTTACCCTGTAGATACGACTCACGTTTATCACTCTTCCTGATAATCTGATAGCTAATCAGCTTATCGAGAGAGATACAAGGTACGACTTGTAGGTACGACTTCAGTCGCACCCGTTCGACTAAAATCGAACCTACGCAGGCAATTCAATACGCGGTTTTTCCGCACGGCGATAAATCGCACAAACATGGCCGATAGCCTGCACCAGTTCGGCTGAACTGTGTTCGAGAATTTGCTCGATCATCTCCTGACGCGCGGTTTTGTCCGCAGCATTCAGGCGCACCTTGATCAATTCGTGGTGTTCAAGTGTGGCGTCGATTTCAGTCATCACGTTTTCAGTCAGGCCGGCCTGACCGACGATGACAAGGGGTTTTAGCGGGTGGGCGAGTTTGCGTAAGTGGTTACGCTGAATTTTATTTAATGACATGAAGTGAAAGATACAAGATACAAGGGAAAAGGTACACACCCCGGCATTTTCCTTGTATCTTATAGCTTTTCCCCTGTATCTGTCTTTATGAAAAAAAATCGCAGCAAATCCAGCGGCAAATGGCTGCGGGAACATTTTGATGATGTCTATGTCAAACGGGCGCAACAGGAAGGTTATCGCTCGCGGGCGGTGTACAAACTGCTGGAGATTGACAACAAAGATCGCTTACTTCGCCCCGGGATGACGGTGGTGGATTTAGGCGCGGCGCCCGGTAGCTGGTCGGAGGTGGCGGCGAAGAAAGTCGGCCACAAAGGGCGGGTGGTGGCGCTGGATATTCTGCCCATGGACAGTATCGCCGGGGTGGAGTTTATCGAGGGTGATTTTCGTGAGCAGGCGGTTTACGATCGGTTACTGGCGCTGCTCGGCGATACGCCGGTAGACCTTGTAATTTCAGACATGGCCCCCAATATCAGTGGTTTGAAGGCCGTTGACCAGCCGCGGGCGATGCATCTGGCGGAACTGGCGCTGGAAATGGCGGAAAATGTCCTCAAGAAAGGCGGGGACTTGCTCGTTAAAGTCTTTACCGGCGAAGGGCTGGATGAGTACAAAAAAACCATGCGCCCCTTATTTGAGAAGATTATTGTGCGCAAACCCGATGCTTCCCGTCCCCGTTCCCGTGAGATTTACTTATTGGCTCGAGGTTACAGAGTTCGGGCATAATGCCAGATCATACGTAGATACTTAAGGATATGGCAATTGTAGGTGCGGCTTTAGCCGCACAAAATGCTTAATCAGATAGCACATATATGTTATTCAAGCGCTGCTGTTCGCCTGAAGGCGAACCTAGTATTTCTTAAGTACCTAGGTATGAATGCCGGATAAGTGCTTTCACGACATAATTTTCTGTAAAATGCACAGAAAATAATGTCTAAGGCGCCAATGTGTAGTAACGTAACTACATAAAAGCTTTCTTAGGAAAAATGGCCCGGAATGAGCCGGGAAACAGAGGAATTATTTTGAACGACCTGACCAAGAATATTTTATTGTGGGTGATTGTGGCGATCATCCTGATGTCCGTTTTTAACAATCTGACCCCGAACAGCTCTGATAATAAACTGGTCTACTCTGATTTTCTGCAGAATGTGAAGCAGAATCAGGTGCGTGAAGTGCTGATTATGGGCCGCAATATCACCGGCGTGATGCAAAGCGGCGCTCGTTTTAGCACTTACAGCCCGGAAACCAGCAATACTGCGCTGATTGGCGATCTGATGGAGAATGGCGTGAAAATCAACGCCAAGCCGATGGAGCAATCCATCTGGACCCAGATTTTCATTTCCTGGTTCCCCTTCCTGCTGATTATTGGCCTGTGGATTTTCTTCATGCGCCAGATGCAGGGCGGCGGCGGTGGCCGTGGCGCGCTGTCCTTTGGCAAGAGCAAGGCGCGGCTGCTGGGCGAGGATCAGATCAAGATCACCTTTAACGATGTTGCCGGCGTGGACGAGGCCAAGGAAGAGGTTTCCGAGCTGGTGGAATTCCTGCGCGATCCGGGCAAGTTCCAGAAGCTGGGCGGCAAGATCCCCCGCGGCGTGCTCATGGTCGGCTCGCCCGGCACCGGTAAAACCCTGCTGGCCAAGGCCATTGCTGGTGAAGCCAAGGTGCCGTTTTTCACTATTTCCGGTTCTGACTTCGTGGAAATGTTCGTTGGCGTCGGCGCATCCCGTGTGCGCGACATGTTCGATCAGGCCAAGAAACATGCGCCCTGCATTATTTTTATCGACGAAATCGACGCTGTCGGCCGCCATCGCGGCGCCGGTCTGGGCGGCGGTCACGATGAACGTGAACAGACCCTGAACCAGTTGCTGGTGGAAATGGATGGCTTTGAAGGTAACGAAGGCGTGATTGTGATTGCCGCCACCAACCGTCCCGATGTGCTGGATCCCGCGCTGCTGCGCCCCGGTCGCTTCGATCGTCAGGTGGTGGTGCCGCTGCCGGATATGCGCGGTCGTGAGCAGATCCTCAAAGTGCATATGCGTAAAGTGCCGGTTTCGGACAACGTCAACGCCAAGAATATCGCCCGTGGCACGCCCGGCTTTTCCGGCGCGGATCTGGCCAATCTGGTCAATGAGGCCGCCCTGTTTGCCGCCCGCGCCAATAAGCGGCTGGTGGAAATGGATGAGTTCGAGAAGGCCAAGGACAAGATCATGATGGGCGCCGAGCGCAAGTCCATGGTCATGAGCGAGGACGAGAAAAAACTCACGGCTTATCATGAAGCCGGGCACGCAATTGTCGGCCTGAAAGTGCCGTCCCATGATCCGGTCTACAAGGTCAGTATTATTCCCCGTGGCCGCGCCCTGGGCGTGACCATGTTCCTGCCGGAAGAAGATCGTTACAGCTACAGTAAGGAACGGCTGGAAAGCCAGATCGCCAGTCTGTTTGGCGGGCGTATCGCCGAGGAGCTGATTTTCGGCTCGGATCATGTCACCACCGGCGCCTCCAATGATATCCATCGCACCACCGAGCTGGCGCGCAATATGGTCACCAAATGGGGACTGTCGGAAAAACTGGGGCCGTTGACCTACAGCGAGGAAGAAGGTGAAGTGTTCCTCGGTCACTCGGTCACCCAGCATAAAAATGTGTCTGATGAAACTGCGCATATTATTGACGAAGAAATCAAGAATATCGTCGAGCGCAATTACAAGCGCGCGCGGCAGATTCTGGAAGATAATATGGATATCCTGCACGCCATGTCGGAAGCGTTGATCAAGTTTGAGACTATCGATAAGGATCAAATTGATGACATCATGGAAGGTCGAACGCCACGTAATCCGGAGGGCTGGGATGACAATGAACCGCCTGCCAATGCGCAGAACCGTTCAACTGACAGCAAGGACAACAAAGGCAGTATAGGTGGTCCTGCAGGCGAACATTAAAAAAACATCAGCTCATTTTGTTCGTCGAACACCCCGTAAGCGGGGTGTTTTTCATTGGAAAATTAAAAAGGAGATAAGTCATGGTTCAGGTTCCTGAAAAAGAGCAACAGATTCTTACTGCGCACTCCGGTTTGATTCATCGCGTCGTCAAGGCCTGCGCGAACCGGGCGCAGGTGCCGGATCTTGATCAGGTTCTGTATCAGGCGGAACAGAATGACTGGCACACGCTGGTGAAAGCGATTCGCAAAATACTCAAGGGCGAACGCGATCTGGCTGCGTTTCGTGAACTGGACGAAGAAGACAGCGTGATTATCGAGTCGATTTTGCGCGGCCTGCAGAATCCGGAAACCCTGCCCAGTCTGGATGCGAATTATGATCCCAATGTTGCCGCTCCGGGTATCGCCTCGATGGTGCATACGGTGCGTCGCGGCAATGTCGAAGCCCTGCAACTGATCTCGAATATGGCGGTGCAAATGCATCAAGCGGGCGGCGATATGGGGCGGCTGGCTGCGATTATGCGCCCCCTGATCGAGGGAGAGCGTGATCCTGACAAGCTTTGTGAAGGTTTTACCGATGCCGGACAAAAACTGGTGCTGGATATTCTTGCGGAGCTGACAAAGCTCGAAGCGCACTGAGTGAATAAAGCGGGGTCAAGGTAACATTTTGCTCGGCCTCGTTGTTGACTAAATGCCATCAAAAAAAGTTTACGCTGATCCTGTTGTTACGCTGGCGAGTTGTCATGGCCGGCATCTGTCGCTTTCTCGTCCCCGGATCATGGGGATACTCAATGTTACGCCCGATTCTTTTTCCGATGGTGGTCATTTTATCAAAGCGGGTGCGGCGCTGGCGCAGGCCGAGAAAATGCTCGCAGATGGCGCGGATATTATCGATATCGGTGGTGAATCCACCCGGCCCGGGGCGCAGGCGGTCTCGGTCGAAGAAGAGCTGGTGCGGGTGATTCCGATCATTGAAGCCTTGCGTGAACAAAGCGACGTATTTATTTCCGTGGACACCAGCAAGCCGCAGCTAATGTCGGCGGCAGTGGCCGCCGGCGCGGATATGATCAACGATGTGCGCGCCCTGCGTGAACCCGGGGCGCTGGATGCGGCAGCGGCACTGAGCACCCCGGTTTGCCTCATGCACATGCAGGGAGAGCCGCGCAGCATGCAACAGCAGCCGCATTATGACGATGTGCTGACTGAAGTAAAAAATTTTCTCGACTCAAGAGTGACAGCCTGCGAACAGGCGGGAATCGCACGCGGGCAGCTGGTTATTGATCCCGGCTTTGGTTTTGGCAAAACGCTGGAACACAATCTGACGCTGTTTCGCCGGTTGCCGGATTTGCAGTCGCTCGGCCTGCCG
>WFVC01000135.1 GCA_015491815.1 Gammaproteobacteria bacterium
ATCAATCCGCCGAGAAAAATCACCCGCATGCCCGAACACATATCCCTGAGCACCCGCATTCCTGACAGCCTGTATGGCAAACGTCTGGATCAGGCGCTGGCTGAACTGTTTCCCGACTATTCCCGCTCGCGTCTGCAAAAATGGCTCAAGCAGGGTCAGATTACCCTAAATGGCCAGCCGGCCCGCGCCCGGGAAAAAGTTCTCGGCGGGGAAGAAATCATGATTCAGGCGCAAATTGAAGAAGAAGGCCACTGGCAGGCCGAAGCCATCCCGCTGGATATCATCTTTGAAGACGAACATATACTCGTCATCAACAAACCGGCCGGACTGGTCGTCCACCCCGCTGCCGGCAACCGGGGCGGCACCCTGTTGAACGCCCTGCTCCATCATGCGCCGGAACTGGCTCAGGTGCCCCGCGCCGGTATCGTTCACCGCTTGGATAAAGACACCACCGGCCTGCTGGTGGTGGCGCGCAGCCTGCCGGCGCAGAAATATCTGGTCGAGCAACTGCAGGCGCGCGCCTTTCTGCGTGAATATCTGGCCGTGATCAACGGCGCGCCGGTGGGCGGCGGCTGCATCGATGCGCCGATTGGCCGCCACCCCGTCCAGCGCAAGCGCATGGCCGTGGTCGAAAGCGGCAAGGAAGCCATCACCCACTATCGTATACGAGAGCGTTTCCGTCACCACAGCCTGCTCAGCCTGCGTCTGGAAACCGGCCGCACCCACCAGATCCGCGTGCATATGGCGCATATCCAGCACCCACTGGTCGGCGATCCCGTTTATGGCGGACGACTCAAACTCCCGCCCCAGTGCAGCGAAGAACTGATGCACAGCCTGCGCGGTTTTCGCCGTCAGGCGCTGCACGCCGCCCGGCTGGGACTCGAACACCCGATCAGTGGCGAACAGATGGAATGGGACGTCCCGCTGCCGGAGGATATGGAACGCTTATTAAATGTTCTGCGGGAAGATACAGAACAGTTTGAAAAAGAATAAACTACCCCGCCGCAAGCGGACGGGATATCCGTTGTAGGTACGACTTCAGTCGTACCAATACCAGTGCAGGTACGACTGAAGTCGTACCTACAGTAGCGCTTCGCCGCAAGCAGCGAAGAATTAAACCCACAGAGATTAAAAAATTCATCAAACATGACGTCAACTATCTTCAACCCCGAACACTGGCTGCTCCCCGACTGGCCGGCGCCGGCTAATATTCACGCCGGAACAAGCCTGCGTCAGGGCGGGATCAGTCTGCCGCCCTATGATTCTCTCAATCTGGGCGACCATGTCGGCGACGATCCGGCGGCGGTTGCCGAAAATCGCCGACGCCTGAAGCTGCCCGGCGAGCCTGTCTGGCTCAGACAAACCCATAGCACGCGAATTGTCGATGCCGCCCGCTGCCCCCCCGGGCCGATAGAGGCCGACGGCAGCACCAGCACCCAAACCGGGATTATTTGCGCCGTGCTCACCGCCGACTGCCTGCCGCTATTGATCTGCGACCGGAAGGGTTCACAGGTCGCCGCAGTGCATGCCGGCTGGCGCGGACTGGCGGCCGGCATCATCGAAACCGCGGTGAAAAAATTTACCGCGAACGGCTCAGAACTGCTGGTCTGGCTCGGCCCAGCGATTGGCGCCGAGGCCTATGAAGTCGGGGATGAGGTGAGGGAGATATTCATCACTCAGCATCCGGCCGCCGAATCCGCTTTTCAGACGAGCGGAAGAAAATGGCTCATGGATATTTATCAACTTGCCCGCCAGCGCCTGCAACAACTCGGCATTCACTCTATATATGGAGGCGAGCACTGCACCTTCCGGGAAGCGGAATACTTTTATTCCTACCGCCGCGACGGTGTCACCGGGCGCATGGCCAGTGTCATCTGGAAGTGACCAAAATTGTCACTTTCTGACTTTTAAGCTCCATTCCCCATTTTCATCTACGTCACATTCTGCCCGTGGGGGTTCCTGTCTGGAGCAGACTGCTCAAAAATACCCCAATCAAGCCACTGTTTTAATTAAAGAAAAAATCTACAGCTAAAATAATAACCACTATTTCGGCAACTCTGGCACAGCCATTGCAGACTATTCTGCAACGCAACAGCAATGATATGCCGTTACTGATATAAACCAACCACTCTTCTGGAGATGAAGTCATGAAAACAGCGCTAAGAAAATCACAGGGTTTTACCCTTATCGAATTAATGATCGTAGTCGCGATTATCGGCATTCTCGCCGCCATCGCCATTCCAGCTTATAACAACTACATCACCAATGCTCAAAAGAGCAAAGTCACTAACCATGCTGATGAAGCCGTCAGAGAAATCACCGCTGAAATCGCCAAAGACGTTGCGGCAAAAGCAATGGGGCAGGCCAATGGCGATTTCTTCCGCAGCGATCCGGTAAACCCGGCTTCTACTGCTACTAACCTGACTGGAGTCGTTAACTTCCTGAATGGAGTCCGCACCGGTGCGAACGCCAAACCGGCAGACAAATTTGCGGCTACCTTTGACAATGCCGGCAACCAGCTATTAGCTTATGCGGCGGTAGCCAACTGTGCAGCCATGGCCGGTGCGCCGACTGAAGCAGGCCAGATTGGCATTGTTTGGGATGGTATCAAAAACAACACCAGCGTAGGCTTCACCGTCTGTTTACCTGCCTTTGGTCCGGTAGGTGATACACTGACAGCAGTAGGTCAGACTGTTCTGTGGGAATAATCTCCTCCAGACAGTAAGCTAAAAAGATAGAAATAGCGCCTCCCTGATAAGGGGGGCGCTATTTTTTCCAAACCCAATACCCAAATTTTACAACAACCGCTTTAAACCCTAAATTAAATGACTATTATTTAAGTAATTGTAATCTGGATCAGGAGTCGCTTCATGAACACCCCACACGACATACAAAAAGGTTTTACCCTGATCGAACTCATGATCGCTGTGGCCATTATCGCCATCATTAGCGCCTTTGCCATTCCTGCTTATAACGGTTACATTCATACGGCGCGCATGACTGAAGGCTCTGACAGTATCGCCACCCTGAAACTTGCCCAGCTTGAATTTTTTCAGGAGAACGGATTTTTCTTTACCGGCGGCGACACCGCAACCGTTATTAACGCCAGCCTTGGCCTGTGGACCCCAACGCCCTGGGATCCCACACTCACTCAGGCCGCCAATATTAACAACCTTAACTTTGTCTATACGGTTGACAATTGCGTCGGTGGCGCCCTGGATGCCGCAAACCGCCCAACCGAATGTTATACCGTCGTTGCCACCGGTCAAAATCAGCTAACGCCCGCTGACATCATTACCGTCTCTCAATAGCATTTAAATTCTGTGCTCGCCTGCCGCCGGCGCTCCGCCCAAAGATGCAGTACGCCCATACTTTTCTATCAAACTGTCTCACACTATTGCCGCTTTAGCATCAAGCTCGCCCTAAAATGGTCGATAAATAGCCCTGACTGGTTCGAACATTTCGTGATAAGCAGTTGAAATAATTACGGCAAATGGTTATAACTCATAGAGTTTTATCATTATTCCGATATTTTCCCGAACAAATTTTACAGCTGAAGATACAGACTGATTATGGCAACTCCGGCAACTCAAATTCATCTCGGTGGTCTGGCTCGACGCCTGATTGCCGATGGCCTGCTGAATGATGAACAGGCATTAAAAGCCCAGGAATCCGCGCAAAAGGAAAAGACGCCTTTCGTCACCCATCTGGTGAGTAAAAAGATTGTAGACAGCCGCGCGATTGCCCAGTCTGCCGCTGAAGAATTTGGTGTGCCGCTGTTTGATATCGACAGTATTAGTATCGAACCGGATACTGTAAAGCTGGTCAAAGAAGACCTGATCCGCAAGCACCGCAGCCTGCCCATTTTCAAACGTGGCAATCGTCTGTATATCGCCGTTTCCGACCCCACCAACCTGCAGGCGCTGGATGAAATAAAATTTCATGTTGGCATCCCCACCGAACCCATTCTGGTGCTGGATGATCGTCTTGGACGACTCATCGATAAGTCGATGGAAGAATCTGATACCAGTCTTTCGGAACTGGGCGACGCCGATCTCGACGATGTCGAATTTGCTGATGAAGACGACGATAAAGGCGATGTAACCGAATCCGAGGCCGATGACACTCCAGTTGTACGGTTCGTCAACAAGGTGCTGCTTGACGCCATTAACAAGGGCGCTTCCGATATTCACTTTGAACCCTATGAAAAAAGTTATCGTGTGCGTTTTCGCGTGGATGGGGTGCTAAAAGAAGTGGCGGCTCCCCCTATTAATATGGCGCCGCGCCTGTCCGCCCGGCTCAAGGTCATGTCACGACTGGATATTTCCGAGCGCCGGATACCACAGGACGGGCGCATTAAACTGAACCTGTCGAAGAACCGCGCCATCGACTTTCGTGTCAACACCTGCCCCACTCTGTTCGGGGAAAAAATCGTCCTGCGTATTCTGGATCCCAATAGCGCCAAGCTGGGCGTGGATGCCTTAGGCTTTGAACCTGAACAGAAAAAACTGTTTCTTGAAGCACTGCACAAACCTTATGGCATGTTTCTGGTTACCGGCCCCACCGGCAGCGGTAAAACGGTCACCCTTTATACCGGCGTCAATATTCTTAACATACCGGACAACAATATCTCGACAGCGGAAGATCCGGTGGAAATCAACCTTGCCGGCGTCAATCAGGTTAATGTTAACAGCAAGGTCGGGCTGGACTTCTCCAGCGCCCTGCGCGCCTTCCTGCGTCAGGATCCGGACATTATTCTGGTCGGCGAAATTCGTGATCTGGAAACCGCCGAAATTGCAATCAAAGCCGCCCAAACCGGCCACATGGTATTATCAACCCTGCACACCAATGACGCGCCTCAGACGCTGACCCGTCTGGTTAACATGGGCGTTCCTCCTTACAACATCGCCTCAGCGGTCAATCTGATTATTGCCCAGCGCCTTGCAAGACGTTTATGTAATGAATGCAAACAATTACTCGACATCCCAAAGGAAGCCCTGTTAGCTGAAGGTTTTACGGAAAAAGAAGTAGCTGAAGGACTAAAAATTTATGGCCCAAAAGGTTGTGATCAATGCAGTGATGGTTATAAGGGACGAGTCGGTATTTATCAGGTCATGCCGCTTTCAGAAGAAATGGGACGCATGATCATGGAAGGCAGTAACGCCATCGAGCTGGCCGAACAGGCGCAAAAGGAAGGCATCCCGGATCTGCGTCAATCAGGTTTGTTGAAAGTTAAAAATGGCATTACCAGTCTCGATGAACTAAATCGGGTAACCAAAGAATAATCGCTATTCGCATATCGCTATTTCAGGTCTGCAGGTTCGCCTGCAGGCAAATAACAGCGCTGAAACAGGACAATTGGCAAAGCCATATCTACAAGCCGATAAATTAACAGGAATAATTCCATGGCGGAAAAAGCATTAAAGAAAAGCACCTTTATCTGGGAAGGTAAAGACAGCAAAGGGCAAGTTGTTAAGGGCGAGACCAGTAGCCCCAACCTGGCGCTGGTCAAGGCCAATCTACGCCGTCAGGGCATTAACCCAACCAAGGTTAAGAAAAAATCAGCGCCACTGTTTGGCGGCAGCAAGAAAGTTAAAGCTGCTGATATTTCTATTTTCAGCCGCCAGTTAGCCACTATGATGAGTTCCGGCGTTCCGCTGGTGCAGGCCTTTGATATTATCGGCAAAGGCCATGAAAATCGGGGCATGCAGGAACTGCTCATGACCATTAAAACGGATATCGAAAGCGGCAGCAATCTTTCAGAGTCTCTAAAAAAACATCCTATGCAATTCGATGACCTGTTCTGTAATCTGGTTCAGGCCGGCGAACACGCCGGTATTCTGGATGATATTCTCGACAAGGTTGCGACTTACAAGGAAAAAACCGAGGCTATCAAAGGCAAGATCAAAAAGGCATTGTTTTATCCCACCGCTGTTATTATTGTCGCTTTTATTATTACCGCTATCTTGTTGATCTTTGTTATCCCGATGTTCGAGGAATTATTTGCCGGCTTTGGCGCCGATCTGCCGGCGCTAACCAAGTTTGTAATTGATTTGTCTCGAGTGTTTCAGGCTTACTGGTGGGCTATTTTTGGCGGTATCGGTCTGGTGATTTACGGAATAATACAGATCAAAAAGCGTTCAAAAGGCTTTAATATCTTTCTCGACAAAACACTATTACATGCGCCGATCATCGGCCCAATTCTACGCAAGGCCGCGATTGCCCGTTATGCCCGCACGCTGGCCACCATGTTTGCCGCCGGTGTGCCGCTGGTCGAAGCGATGGATTCCGTCGCTGGCGCAGTCGGCAATGTGGTCTATAGTGACGCAGTCATGCGTATGCGTGATGAAGTGGCAACCGGCACCCAGCTCAACGTCGCCATGAAACAGGCTAACCTGTTTCCCAACATGGTGGTGCAAATGACCGCCATCGGTGAAGAGGCTGGTTCGATGGATACCATGTTATCCAAGGTTGCCGACTTCTATGAAGAAGAAGTCGATAATGCCGTCGATGGTCTAAGCAGCCTGTTGGAACCGCTTATTATGGCGGTTCTCGGTGTTCTGATTGGTGGACTGGTTATCGCCATGTACATGCCTATCTTCCAGATGGGCAAAATTGTCGGCGGATAAGCCTGCAATACAAACGAATGCTGTCTGATCTATTTCTGCTGTTCCAGCAACATATCGGGATTTATTATCTCACTGCGTTTCTACTGGGACTCATAGTCGGTAGCTTTCTTAATGTGGTGATTTACCGGCTGCCCATTATGCTCAAGGCCGGCTGGAAATCAGAATGTCAGGCCTTTCTGGCTGAAGAAGCCGGTCAACCTCTTCCAGACAGCAACGCCACTCCGGTCTTCAATCTTAATACCCCGCGTTCACGTTGCCCTCATTGCAATCACGCCATTAGCGCCTGGGAGAATATCCCGCTCATCAGCTATCTGTTTTTACGCGGTCGATGCCGTCAATGTAAAACGCCTATCTCACTGCGTTACCCGGCCATCGAACTATTCACGGCTATTTTAACGCTCGTCTGCGCCTGGCATTTTGGCGTCAACGCCACTGCCGGTTTTGCCATTCTTCTCAGCTGGGCGCTGGTTGCTCTGGCCTTTATCGATCTGGATGAACAGTATTTACCGGATTCCATCACCCTGCCTTTTCTCTGGCTGGGCCTGTTGCTCAACACTCAGAATCTGTTTACCGATCTGGAATCCGCCGTCATCGGCGCGGCCGCCGGTTATCTGGTTCTCTGGTCAGTCTACATGCTGTTTAAAAAACTCACCGGCAAGGAAGGCATGGGCTTTGGCGACTTTAAATTGCTGGCTATGCTCGGCGCATGGCTGGGCTGGCAGATGCTGCCCGCTATTATTCTGCTCTCATCTATTGTCGGCGCGACCATTGGTATTCTTCTGATTGCCAGCAACCGGCATCAGCGCGGCATTCCCATCCCCTTCGGTCCCTTTCTCGCCGCCGCCGGCTGGATAGCCCTGCTTTGGGGGTCGGATCTGAATCATGCCTATCTGCAGTGGATTGCAGTCTAGTGGTTTAAGCGGCTTTACCTGTAAAATAGCTAAATAGTTGTTCCTAATTCCAACACACCTATGGAACAGCGGTAGAATTGTAGGTACGGCTTCTACCCTTCGGGTACAGGTGAGCCATACAGGTACGATTGAAATCGTACCTACAACAGACCCCAGTAATATATAGTGTACTGGAATTAGGAACGCTTATTTAGATGCTCACAATAGGCTTAACCGGCGGTATCGGCAGCGGTAAAACCCAGGTTGCGGATTATTTCGCAGAACGCGGCGCGCCGGTCATTGATACCGATAGCATTGCCCGCGAACTGGTTGCTCCCGGTCAACCTGCATTACAGGATGTCGTCACCGCTTTTGGCGAAACAATATTAACCGCCGAGGGTGAACTCAATCGTCGCGCTCTGCGCCAGAAAATCTTTGCCCGGGCAGAAGCTCGCCGGCAACTGGAAAATATTCTTCACCCCCGCATTCGCGATGAAGTGGAAAAACGCATCCAGTCGATTACCGCTCCCTGGTGCATTATCGTTATTCCACTGTTAGTCGAAACCGGATGGCAGACGTTTGTGCAACGCATCCTGCTTGTCGATAGTCCCACTGAACTGCAAATATCCCGCACCATCTTGCGTGACCACAGCAATCGCGATGAGGTTGAAAAAATCATTGCCAGTCAGGCCAGTCGAGAACAACGACGGGCGGCAGCCGATGACATTATTGTCAACGACGCCTCTCTCGAACATCTGCAACAACAGGTCGAAAAAATGCACCAGTTCTATAATCAGCTTGGCGGCAGTTGCCAAAACGCCTGAATTGCACGACAATTCGCTATCCTCTCAACAGCGAAGCACCTGTGGAAAATACGATTATTTACGAACAACCGCTCAATGAGCGCATGCGCACGTTCATGCGCCTTGAACACCTGTTTCAGCAAACTGAATACAGCATGCGCGGTTTCTCTGTCTGGGACAGCCGGGCGACGATCGCCGGCCTGATTGATATTCTGGAAATACTTTCCCGCGGCGATCTGAAAAATGAAATATACAAGGAACTCGAACATCAGCAGAGCGCGCTCGCCGGCCTGAAGAGCATGCATGGCGTCGATCACCAGCAGCTCAATAACATTCTCACGCAACTGCAATCGGTACAGGATAAACTTCATGATCACAGTGAACAACTGGGTCAGTCTTTGCGCGAAAACGAACTACTGAACAGCCTGCGTCAACGCAGCAGCATTACCTGCGGCTGTTGTAACTTCGATCTGCCGGCTTATCATTTCTGGCTGCAACAGGCGCCGGAAAAACGTCTGGATGTGCTCGAACAATGGTATGAAAACCTGACGGTTATTTCCGCGCCCATCAATCTGATACTGGCTATTCTGCGTGAAGGCGCCGATCCCCGCCAACGAGTGGCGGAGCAGGGTTTTTATCAACAAAGTCCGGATAGCGCCGCCCCGGTGCAAATGCTGCGCGTCAGTCTGCCCGCTGATGCGCCTTACTTCCCTGAAATCAGCGCCGGCAAGCATCGCTTCACCATTCGCATGCTGGAGCCTCAGGAAAACGGCCGTCCCCTGCAAACGCAGGATAACGTCGAATTTACGCTCTGGTGTTGCGCGCTGTGAAAAAACAAAAAATCGTAAACTGCCCGAATTGCAATAAAGACGTCATTTGGGGGGAAGAAAGTCCGTGGCGACCCTTTTGCTGTGAACGCTGTAAGCTGATTGATCTGGGTGACTGGGCCAGTGAATCCCATAAAATAAAAGGCGAATCCATTATGCCCGAAAATTTACTCGACCCGGACAGCCGCGAATAGCTTTTAGGGAAGCTCTGATTAATTGGGTCGTTCGTGGTGAAGTCCTGAGCCTGACGAAGGGTCGAACCATGAACGCTAAGCATTGTAAAATCATAATGCTATATGGTTCACCCTTCGACAAGCTCAGGGTGAACGGAATTAATCAGAGTTTCCTTAGTTTTTATCTTTTTTTACCGTAAAATCAAAAACCGCTCGATAGTCAGCCTTGTCGGTATCGACATCAATGATCGCCCGCCAGTCGTTGCTGCCTGAAACACAAACCGGCAGCATGGTTTCCCCCGCCCAGTTCATGTTGTTTGCGACTAACTGAAGCTGATTCACGCCCATGTCCATCTCCGGCATTTCGAACCGAACCCGAACGGATTCAACTCTGTCTGAATCAAAGCCCTTTAATGAAACCTCAACGGGAAACTTTTGCAGGTAAGCGGCTTTCTCGGGCAGACTGAAACTTAATTGCCGCCCGGCTTGTATCAGCGTACAGGGCTTTATCTCCGGATCACAGTCGCTGGCGGGAAAATGGATCGTTTCTGTCGTTGTTTGTCCGGCCGTTCCGGTGTCGGTAAATTGCAAATACGCCACATACCAAAGAACCGCCGTCACCCAGATAGACAACAGTACGCTAATTATTTTTTTTAGCATGGGGAAAATCAACGTCCCCAGAAAGCGGTAATCGCCGCGATACCCTGCGCGCCTTTTTCACGCGCCTGCTCAAGGTGGCTGGCATCCATACCACCCAGCGCGAAAACCGGGCTGAAGGATTTTTCGGTTAAGGCATAAAAACGATCCCAGCCCAGAGTGGGCGCACCGGGATGCGACTGCGTCGGCAATACCGGCGAGAGCATAATAAAATCCACCCCGA
>WFVC01000136.1 GCA_015491815.1 Gammaproteobacteria bacterium
GGCTTAAACTCTGCGGCATAAAAAGAAAGATAAAGATCCACTTCCTGCGCCGACCAGGCGCTGGCCCAGCCCTGCAAAGTCAGCAGTATGTCCTGATCCAGTTCGCTTGTGGAATTAATCTTAGTGGCGGGTTGGGCGGGCGCGACTTCCGCTGTAACCGTGGCCAGCGGCTGGCTGGATGACGCGGCTGTCGTTTGCTGCGCAAGCTGCGTCTCCAGCTTCACTTTCTTCAAACTGATCTGTTGCGGGGTCACGCCCAGTTGCAGAGCGTTGGCATAGGAGCCGCGCGCCATTTCAACATAGACCGCGGTAAGATTGTCGTATACCGTGGCGTAAACCTGATTGGCGTGCATGGCCTGTTCAAGATATTCTCGCGCGCTATCCAGCTTGCCCTGCTTCGCCATCAACACCGCCAGATTGTTATAAATCTCCACCTGCTGCGGATAGCGTTTAAGTAACGATTGATAAGCCTTGATCGCCGCGCGGGTTTTACCGGCGGATTCCAGTTTTTGCACTTGCTGCAGTTCCGTTTTCAGTTGCGCCGGATGAGTCTCGTCGGCAGCGACTGTCGGAAAATAAAACGCCTGTACTAACAGAACTAATAGAATGGCGCCGCTCAAAATCCAGGTTGACCGCATATTCTCTATTCTCCTTACCGACAAAAACTAAAAACTTTAATGATTATAACAACCTGCAAAAGGCTATCAAGCGCTGCCGGTCTCCCTCTGTTCATCGGCATATTTTCGCTGAGCTTGACCGAGCGAAAGCCGCTCCATCAGATAACAGAGACAGTCCTGACGAATGATATCCTGATCCAGACTCAGCATCGATGGCATAACCGGAGTACGAGTAATGACTTCCCCTTCATGCACGTCAAAATACTGCGCGCCGATTTCCCGGCCCTGTTCATCCCAGGCCTGTAATGGCAGGCTGCCGCCGTTGCACCAGCCAAACAGACTGCCTGTCGGTAACTCGGTAAAATTCAGCTTGTCCATATCCGGCAACAGGGCAAAATCCACATCATGACCGGCCATGCCGATGCGGGCGCCGGGCTTGAGTTTTACCGTGGCCACGGTATGAAACAAATCCAGCTCCTTGTCAGGCAAACCCTGCTCCGGAAAGGCGGATAAATGCAGACAGGCTTCCACAAATTCCCGCGCATGCGAAACACCGGTGGTCTCCCCCGGCTGGCCGCATTCCAGCGTCACCGAGGGACAATAGGCGGCCATCGCCAGACTCATCACTTCATCCGGTTTAATAAAATACACCACCGTGCGGCTGAACAGCCGGGCAAGGTGAAGAAAATTCGGATCCAGTCGGTTGATGCAGGCGTAATGCGGATTCACGCCGGAGTTATTATGAATATCGATGGCGGCAAACAGAGGCAGACCATCCAGCTCAGCCAGCACCTGCTGCGCCAGCCTGTGTTCAGGCGTATCGCCGTCGGCTTTCCAGATGCGGTTGTAGTCGGTCTGTCCCGGCAGGCAACGCCGTCCCTCGGCGGCGGCGGCCACGTTGCCGATAAACAGATAAAGCGAGCGCGGCAGAGGCCGCTCCCGATAACTTAAAAGAAGGCTGCGCAACACTTCCCAGCCCGTAATCTCATTGCCATGCAAGAGCACTGAAATAAACAGTATTTCCCGGCGCTGCCCTTCCAGCTTGAACAGAGTCGGGCCGGATAATGCGCGACTCAGGCTGCGCGCATCGCACTGTAATAAAGACGCGGGCATGTCTGTGCGTATGCTTAACATTTCAAATCGTCCACTCATGCAGGGGATCGCCGCTTTCCTGTCGTTGCAGATAGGCGCCCGTCAGGCCCGACATATCGCGACCGTGTTTTTCCACCCAGGCGCGCTGCCAGCGCGCGCCATTGATGCCATGCTCCAGTCGCTGTTCGATGATCTGCAGGTATTCCTTACTCTCGGTCGTGGCGACGCCCAGTTGTTGCAGGCCGCTGTGCGCCAGTGGCAACAACACGTCCATCAATAGTTTCTGCGCATTCCACTGTCGTTCTTCAAGCCAGTTGAACGACGCATCAAGCCCGCGACGGGCGGCGGCATAAAAATTATCCCGCACATGGTTAAAGGCCAGCGACTGTTCCGGTATATCTTCGGCCGTCGCCAACGCATACACCGCGCCGTAAAAAAAAGCCGCATTGGCTATCCCGTCGATAATCGTCGGCCCGGCCGGCGCCACCCGTTGTTCCAGTCGCAGATGAATCTCGCCTGCCTCATCAAAACCGATTAGCGGACGATTCCAGCGCCAGATGGTGCCGTTATGAAAACGCAAATGGTGCAGCTGCTGCGGGGCTTCATTAAAGTCGACCGGCAACAGCACCGGATAATGTTCCCGGTTATCAATGAAACATTCCATTAGCGACTCGCGCACATAACCGTCACCAAAGCTAACTCGATGAATGGGGCCAAAGGCGGCGTCTTCAAACCCGCCCACCGCCACCGCCTGTTCAAACAGCGGAATGCGGGTTTCATCCCAGAGATCTTTTCTAAACAGGAAAGGCGAGTTAGCCGTCAGGGCCACCATCGGCGCGGACAGAATCAGACTGGCGTTGAACAGGCGCACGGACAGGGACTGACGCATTTGCATGTGGATCTGAAAAGAGGTAGTGGCGGATTCCAGCATCACATCCCGATGCGCGATGTGCAAATGTTCGCGGCCATTGATATCAAACACCAGCGGTTTACCCTTGCGCCGACGCAACGCTTCCCGGTTCAGCGCCCGGTAACGGGCCATATCCGACATATTGCCCAGAGACAGATCTTCATTGTTAACGGTGGGCAAAATGCCGATCATCAGCAGTTCAGCGTCAAGCGCCTGCGCCGCTTCACGACACTGTCGCCATTGCTGTTTGAGTTCATGCTGCATGCGGGAAAAAACATGGCCGGACAGCGGCTGCGGATGATTATTGAGTTCAAAATTGAAACTCGCCAGCTCGGGTGAGGCCAGCGGATCATTCAGTTGTTGCAGGAAACGTTCGTTAATGCCCCGTGGCCGGAACTGATCCGGATCCACCAGCCAGGCTTCCAGTTCAAAGCCCGCCACCGGCTGGTCAGCGGAAAATTTCTGTTCATCGAAATACTGTTGCAACAGCCGGGTTTCTTCTTCAAGCCGCCTCTGGAAACGGGCATGGTCTTCGGCGGAAAACTGGCTGTTGAGTATTTCTTCTCCCATACCTCAAGAATAGCAGGCTAAACAGTACAGTTGAAAAAACAAATCCAGCCCCTGATCACCAGAGACCTTTTTCACTCAGAATACTTTCCAGTTCCTGCAGACGCGCATCCACATCCTCCAGCATGAACAGTTGTTGCTTGCGTTCAAGCGGCAGGGGCAGAAGTTCAACCAGCCGCGCGCTCACCCAGTCACCATCATCATAGTGCGTATCCATGGTCGAAAAAGGCGGATCAAGCTGGGTGATGATTTTTTCCAGCAGCGCGGCCATGGGTTCAAACCGGGGATTCAACGGGTAGGCGCCGGACGCAGGCAATAATTCAATTTCAGCCAGCACCAGCTGATTCGGTTGCACATCATGGGAAAGAATACGAAAACGTTGCAGGCCATTCAGGGTCACCCCGAGCAGGCCGTCCGTCCGTTTATGCCAGTAACTGATTTCGGTGAGCGTGCCAACGTCATAGGTGCTGGCGGCGTCCCCGACTTCACTGCCTTCACGGATCAGCACCACGCCGATCCCCTGTTCGGTCTTCATGCAATTGCTGACCATATCCAGATAGCGGGGTTCAAAGACGCGCAGGGGTAGAAAGCCCTGCGGGAAGAGTACGGTCTTCAGAGGAAACAGGGGAATGATCTTGCTCATGCTCGCATTACCTGTCTCATTTTCTGTTGCGTCTAAAAAGACCGGTTATCATCAAGCCCCCAGCGATCGACAAGATCATGGGGAACATTCAGATGATCCAGAATACGGGCGACAATAAAATCCACGATGTCATCAATACTCGCTGGTTTATGATAAAACCCGGGATTGGCCGGCATGATTGTCACACCGGCGCGGGATAGTTTAAGCATATTCTCAAGATGGATGCTTGACAAGGGCGTTTCCCGCACCACCATGATCAGCTCTCGCCGTTCTTTAATCATGACATCGGCCGCACGCTCAATCAGGTTGTCGCTGTTGCCATTGGCAATCGCAGCCAGGGCGCCGGTGGTGCAGGGACAAACCACCATGTGTTCAGCCTTATGCGAACCACTGGCCACCGGCGCGGTCCATTGATCCCGCCCCAATACCTGAATTTGTCCGGGCGCGGCCGAATAATGCGCCGTCAACCAGTCTTCCATTTCCGCCGGCTTGCCCGGTATGGTCAGATCGGTTTCCATTGCCAGCACGATCTGCGCTGCTTTGGACAGCATAAAGTACACCGGCCTTTGCGCCCGGATTAAACACGCCAGCAATCTTAATCCATAGGCGGCGCCGGATGCGCCGGTCATGGCCAGAATTACCGGGCGCTCGCTCAAAGCCGCTGTCATTTGCCCACCTGTTCTTTTAATGCCGCCAGCAGGCGCTGATGAATATTTTCAAAACCACCATTACTCATAATCAGAATATGCAGAGCTGTCTCCGTATTCGCTTTCACTCTGGCAACCACAGTCTGAATAATTTCATCGGTGTCCGTGAACAGGGCGATATTTTCATCTGCATCATTAAATATAGCAGCCATATCCCAGTTGATCCCGGCCGGTTGATAAACCAGACTCTCATCGGCCAGCCGCAGAGCGCGACTGAGGGTCTGCTGATGAACGCCCATGCGCATGGTATTGGAACGCGGCTCCAGAATCGCGATAATCGACGCCGCCTCCCCCACATGCGCGCGCAAACCCTGCAGGGTGGTTGCAATCGCAGTCGGATGATGAGCAAAGTCATCATACACCGTGACCCGGTCAAGCCGGCTCCGCACTTCCATCCGCCGTTTGATGCCTTTAAAGTCCGTCAGACTTTCTGCAGCGAATGCGACCGGCACGCCGGCATGACGCGCGGCGGCTATCGCAGCCAGCGCATTCGCCACATTGTGATCGCCCAGCAATGACCACTGCACCTGTCCCTGTGTTTGTGAGTCAAACTGAACATCGAACCGGCTTCCATCATCGCTGTCTTTACGCACCGTCCAGTCCGCTTCACTCTGCACTGAAAAACTTTCCACCGGCGTCCAGCAACCCCGCGCCAGCACCTCCTGCAACGCCGCTTCCGCGTGATTGTTGATGATCAGCCCTTCACCCGGCACCGTGCGCAACAGGTACTGGAACTGTAATTTTATCGCTTCCAGATCAGGAAAAATGTCCGCATGATCGAACTCCAGATTATTCAGGATCAAGCTGCGCGGATGGTAGTGAATAAACTTGGAACGCTTGTCGAAAAACGCCGTATCATATTCATCGGCTTCGACCACAAAAAACGGCGTCTCACCCAGTCGCGCCGACAGGCCGAAATTTCCCGGCACGCCGCCGATTAAAAATCCCGGCGCCAGACCATTGGCTTCCAGTATCCAGGCCAGCAAACTCGCCGTGGTGGTTTTGCCATGGGTGCCGGCAACCGCCAGCACCCAGCGATCCTGTAATACATTTTCCGCCAGCCACTGCGGTCCGGAAGTGTAAGGCAGGCCGCTGTTCAATACATATTCCACCGCCGGATTGCCGCGCGACAGGGCATTGCCAATCACCACACAGTCCGGCGCCGGTTGCAAATGAGCCGGGTCGAAACCTTCCTGTAACTGAATGCCCTGCTCCTGCAACTGAGTGCTCATCGGCGGATAAACATTGGCGTCCGAGCCGCTGACTTCATGTCCCTGGGCGCGCGCGAGCAGGGCGATCCCGCCCATAAACGTGCCACAAATGCCCAGTATGTGAATATGCATATCGATTATCCGCGCTTAACTACCGCTAAACTTATTCAATCACAATAACGGATTAGCGCGACTCTGTCAGGTCGATTATGAAGTTTACCCTCAATTGTAACAAATCCCGTTTATGCTATAGCGCGTATTGTTTTTTTAAAGTGATTCCATTAGCCTTAAAAAAACATAAATAGAATAAGGAATATAAGGAGAGGAAAATGAAATTCTACCCATCCACATTACTCGCCGGTGTATTATCTCTGAGCGCTAGCGCGCATGCCGCCTTCATCTCGGTGGACGAACTGCCCACCGCTGTTTCACCCACAAGTTGCGCAACCTGCACAGTCACCACCACCAGTGCGGTTGACCTGCCCTACATGAGCGCATTTGATATGCTTCGTTATGACACCGCCAGCGGCGCGGTCAATGAGTCATGGCTGCTGCGTTATAACCTGCATGCCGATTCAAAACTAACCTCGGTCGTAGACCAGAGCTATCTGGGCGGCGACGGCATTGATACGACCATCACGCCTTATTCAGGCTATCTGTGGATGGAAGTCCCGAAAACTCTGGACTTCAGCAACCCCAATCAGTTTAGCGTCTATACCGATAAAATAACCCCTGATCCCGATAATTCACCGGACGATGCACTCTCCACCTGGCGCTTCAGTATGGCGGCCATCGATGCTGTCAACGGTAGCGCCGGTTATTATAATTCGGGGGATGACGGCAGCGGTTCCCCGGTTATCGAACGTGGAAATTTATCGGTGCTCGATGGAATCTTTACCTGTGTTGAATGTGGTATCGATGTGAGGCTCAATCTCGTTGGACTGGACTATTCATCGGGCGTGGCCGGATTTGATTTCCTTGATAATCGCGGCTTGCTGCTGGAATATGCGGATTTCTTTGACTATTTTACTGACACTCGCACCTTCGCAGTTTCCGCCGTACCGCTGCCCGCCGCCTTCTGGCTGTTTGCTTCCGGCCTGATTGGTTTATTCAGTCTCTCCCGTCGTCGCCAATAAAACTGCATTTATATTTAACCTGAATCCCGGCAACGCCGGGATTTTTTATCACCCCCGATATTTAAGATACCGGCGGCAAAAATAGACTGGCAATCTGATACCCCAGCAATTTATAGCCAATCGCCAGCATCAAACCCAGCAAGGGAGAAATCGAAAGCGCACGCCGCAAAATATGTGCGCTGATCACAAGATGCCAGACTTCCAGCAACAATAGCATGACGCCCCAGCCGCCGGGATCATCCATACGCGTTTGCAGGGCAAGCAACACCGGCATCGCCGGTATTGTGATTAAAATAGAAACCCCCAGCATCGCCGTTAGTGTTTGCAGAATCCGCTGCGCATAGCCCAGCAGTTGCAGAAGCACCGCAGTCAGGCTCAATATGCCTGCATTGGCAATAATGACCAGCAACAGGATCTCAAACAGCCTGATCTCCGGAATGCTCAGGCGCGTGGAAACAAGATCCAGAAACAGCGACAGGAGCAGAAGAACCGCAAACAGGGCGCCGGAAGCAGGCACATCTTCCGGACCTTTTTGCAACCGGCAAATACGCCAGAATAAAACTAATAATGGCTGCACAATAATGTCTCTACGGGTTTAACCGGCAAACTATGTTATGGTTAGAATTATTACTCAATCATAACATAGTGATACGCCAAACCATCATGCCAACGCCTCTTTATATTGACAAGCAGACTGCACTGGAAAACCTTTGCGCCGAATTAAAATCGGCTACCTATATTGCCGTGGATACCGAATTTATGCGGGAAAAAACTTACTCGGCACGCCTTTGTCTGATTCAGATCGCCAGCGAACACAGCATCGCCTGCATCGATCCCTTTAAACTGGACTCGCTCGATCCTTTTATGGATATTTTACTGGATCGCAACATTCTGAAAATTTTGCATTCCGCCCGACAGGATCTGGAAATATTTCATGATCTCAGCAACAAAGTGCCCGGCCCTGTTTTTGACACGCAGATTGCCGCCACCTTGTTAGGACTCCCCGATCAATGCGGCTATGCCGCACTGGTAAAACATCTTCTCAATATTGAACTCGACAAAGCGCAAACCCGGACTGACTGGAGCCGGCGACCACTGGATGCCGCTCAACTGGACTATGCGGCCGATGATGTTCGTTATCTCCTCCAGTTGTATCCTCTGATCCTGCAACAACTTAAAGAACAGGGTAGAGAAGACTGGTTAAGCGAGGATTTTCTTGCACTGGAAAACCCGGATCTTTATCAGCTTCCATTAGATAATTTATGGAAAAAAGTCAGCGGCCACGCCCGACTCAAGGGCAAACAACTGGCGATAGTCAAACAACTGGCTGGCTGGCGCGAACTGCGCGCACGCGAACGGGACCTTCCACGAAAATGGATTATGGCTGACGATGTAATTATTTCTCTCGCCCGCATGGCGCCCGAACATCCACAGCAACTCGAAAAAATACGCGGCCTCGCCAACAGTCGCAGTAAAAATTCAGGCAGTGAAATACTGGAGCAAATACAGCTTGCACAAAAAATGCCGCAGGATCAGTGGCCTCGCATTCCCGCCAAAAAGACCAGTAAAAATGAAGATGTGATTGTCGATCTACTGATGAGCATTCTAAAATTTCAGGCGCAGAAAAATAATATCAGCCCCGCTATTCTGGGCGCGCGGAAAGATGTGGAAAAATTACTTGCCG
>WFVC01000137.1 GCA_015491815.1 Gammaproteobacteria bacterium
CCATCACCCGGAACGGCGGGAACGATGTCGCCGCGAAGAATTTCCTGAACGGCCTCCACGAGACGAGCCGCGCCCCCCACCCTGACGCCGGGGTTTGCGTTCAATTTTCAACGGTGGTTTCGGTTCCAGCAACAACTCGGAAGTGATTTTCTGCACCGGTATTTTATGACCGACGTACTCTTCGATTTCCGGCATGGAAAAGACATATTCATCACAGGCAAAACTGATGGCATCCCCTTTGGCGCCGGCGCGGGCGGTGCGCCCGATACGGTGAACATAGTCCTCCGCATCCTGCGGCAGATCGAAGTTAATCACATGGCTGACATCCGGAATATGCAGACCACGCGCCGCCACATCCGTGGCCACCATGATTTTTAACTCACCATCGGTAAAACGCTTGAGCAGGCTCTGGCGTTTTTTCTGCGGCACATCCCCGGTTAACAGGGCAGTTTCATAGCCATTGCCGCCCAGATACGCCGCGACTCTTTCCGCCACCCGTTTGGTGTTAACGAACACCAGCGCGCACTTCACTTCCCAGCTATCCAGCAAACCCAGCAGCAGGGGAATTTTTTCTTCCTTGGCCGGGTAATACACCGCTTCGGTGACTTTATCGGCGGTGATTTTCTCTGACTCGATTTTAACCGGCTGGGGATTGTTCATATGCTCATAGGCCAGTTCCGCCACCCGGTGAGACAGGGTCGCGGAAAACAGCAGGCTCTGACGCAATTCCGGCTTCGGCATGCGGCGCAGCAAATAACGAATGTCCTTGATAAAGCCCAGATCAAACATGCGATCCGCTTCATCCAGCACCATCACCTGAATACGATTGAGCTTGAACACGCCCTGCTTGAAATAATCGATAATGCGTCCCGGCGTGCCAATAAGAATATCAACCCCTTCTTCCAGCGTGCGGCGCTGGCTTTCGTAACCGGTGCCGCCATAGGCCAGCCCCAGTTTCAGGCTGGTATGCGCGCCGATTTTTTCGGCATCACTGTGAATCTGCAAAGCCAGTTCCCGTGTCGGCGCCAGAATAATGGCTCGCAGCGGGCGTGGACTGTCACCGGCATCCACAGAATTGCGCAACAATTGCGCATACAGAGCGATCAGAAACGCGGCGGTCTTGCCGGTGCCGGTTTGCGCCTGACCACTCACGTCCCGCCCCCCCAGAGCCACCGGCAGGGTTTGAGCCTGAATCGGAGTGCAATAAGAAAAACCAGTGTCTTCAATGCCTTGCTGCAATTCAGCCGGCAAATCAAAACTGTTAAAGGCAATATCTGTAATATGTTTATCTGTCATAATGACGGAAGCATAACAGATAAGTCCTCAACTAAGACAATTACGGACTTGAAATAAAACGCTGCATAGGCTCAAATACAGTTAATACAAACAACGGGAGAAACAGCGTTGAGCGATAAAATTGTTTATGCGAGCGATGACAGCTTTGAACAGGAAGTTGTAAATGCCGACGGGCCGGTGCTGGTTGACTACTGGGCCGACTGGTGTGGCCCCTGCAAAATGATTGCCCCTATTCTGGATGAAATCGCCGATGAATATGACGGCAAATTGAAAGTCGTCAAACTGAACATCGATGAAAATCCCGCAACGCCACCCAAGTTCGGCATTCGCGGCATTCCCACCCTGATGCTGTTCAAGGGGGGTAATGTTGAAGCCACCAAGGTCGGCGCGGTTTCAAAATCCCAGTTAACCGCATTCATCGATAGCAACCTTTAAAACCTGCCGGAATTCGCCCCGCCCGCTGAATAATATTCGATCCGGGCTGGACGAATTCCGGTTTTAGTGTTAGCTTATATAAAAATACAAACACGCGTAACAACCCGAACCATTTTTAAACACACTGCTGTTGCTGGCAGGCAAACCTCAAACCATACCCAGAAATCCAGGTTTTTCCAAGATCATGGCTTTGCCCGTGCTCAATCGTAGTCTCCAGCGAATCAAAACCAACTTCTTTTTTCACAACTCTTTCAATTTTTAAAGATAAACCGCATGAATCTGACTGAACTCAAACAAACGCCCGTCTCCGATCTCATCACCCTGGCCAGCGAAAACGGCATTGAAGGCACCTCCCGCTCACGAAAACAGGATATTATTTTCGCCATTCTCAAAGCCCACGCGAAAAGCGGCGAGGCGATTTACGGCGACGGGGTGCTGGAGATCCTGCAGGATGGTTTCGGTTTTCTGCGTTCCGCCGAGAGTTCCTATCTGGCCGGCCCGGACGACATCTATGTTTCACCCAGTCAGATACGCCGCTTCAACCTGCGCACCGGCGACACCATTTCCGGCAAGATTCGCCCCCCCAAAGACAGTGAACGCTATTTTGCCCTGCTTAAGGTCAGCGAGATTAATTTTGATTCGCCCGAAAATGCGCGCAACAAAATTCTGTTTGAAAATCTCACGCCTCTGCATCCGAACAAGCGTCTGGCGCTGGAAATCGGCAACGGCTCAACCGAAGATATGACCGCCCGGGTGATCGATATGGTCGCGCCTATCGGCAAGGGGCAGCGTGGCCTTATCGTCTCCCCGCCCAAGGCCGGTAAAACCATGATGTTGCATGACATCGCCCATTCGATTACCCACAACCATCCGGAAGTGCATCTCATCGTACTGCTCATTGACGAGCGTCCGGAGGAAGTCACGGAAATGGCCCGCTCGGTGCGTGGCGAAGTCGTCTCCTCCACCTTCGACGAACCCGCCAGCCGCCATGTGCAGGTCGCTGAAATGGTCATCGAAAAAGCCAAGCGTCTGGTTGAACACAAAAAAGACGTGGTGATTCTGCTGGATTCCATCACCCGTCTGGCGCGCGCCTACAACACGGTTATCCCCTCTTCCGGCAAGGTGCTCACCGGCGGCGTGGACGCCAACGCCCTGCACCGGCCCAAGCGCTTCTTCGGCGCGGCGCGCAACATCGAGGAAGGCGGCAGCCTCACCATCATCGCCACCGCGCTGGTGGAAACCGGTTCGCGCATGGACGACGTGATCTACGAGGAATTCAAGGGCACCGGCAACATGGAAATCCATCTGGATCGGCGCATTGCGGAAAAACGTCTGTACCCGGCCATCAATATCAATCGCTCCGGCACCCGCCGCGAAGAACTGCTGACCAAGCCCGACGAACTGCAAATGATGTGGATTCTGCGCAAGGTCGTGCATGATATGGATGAAATTGCGGCGATGGAATTCATTCATGACAAACTCAAGGCCGCGAAAACCAATGCCGAATTTTTCGACTCCATGAAACGCTAAGAGCTGTTGCCGGAATACGGTGGGCTGGCCCACAAATTCCGGCGGCTCGAACAATTCTGTTTATATTTTTATCAAAATTTCAGTTTTTTGTCTGCGGCAAATAAACTGAAATTCAAGCACCTAGCGCATAATCACAGAATCCACCTGAACATCCCTGCCCAACTTCTTTGACAAGCCGTTGATTATCAATGAAAATTTATTATCGACAGGAGATTGCCTGCTAGCCCATATTTACTATGCGGTTTTACCTATCCCCCGCAAAATAACAATATGGCAAAATGGCTAAAAAGTGAGCGGCCGAAGCATGGTCGCGGATAATCGAAGGTACGGGGATATGAGTAAAACGCAGTTACAATCACAAGAAAAACTTCATAACATTGATTTTGACTACTGGTCAGAAATCGCCAGAACCGATCCGGAAACATTCGAACGCATGCGCGATGAAGTCATCAGCGCCTGCATCGACAATGCGCCCCGTGATCGCCAGCAGCGACTGCGCGGCCTGCAGTGGCAGATCGACTGTCTGCGCGCCCAGTCCAGCAACCCGCTGTCCGCCTGCATCAAAATTTCCAGCATGATGTGGGACACCCTGCAACGGCTGGGGCATCTCTCTCAGGATCTAAATAATCCGGGAGCGCTCTCAGGCCCAGCCCTGGAACCGGGTCAATCGGCAGCAAAGCCCGCCGAAGCCACGATTCTTTCCTTTCGGCCGCTGAAAAAATAGCCCGAATAAAAGCCCGCAGGCTTGCCGTCGAGCGGGCTTTTCCGTATGATTGGCCGCCTTCTGGACATGTGGTGCCCGTTGCAGCTCAGGAACGGTGTGGCGACATGCGTAAATAAATTTGAGGTCAAGGACAAATGAAAGCAGAAATCCATCCCGCCTACGGCGAGGTCAAGGTCACTTGTAGCTGTGGCAACAGCTTCACTACCCGCTCCACCAGTGGCAAAGACATCAACATCGAAATCTGTTCACAGTGCCACCCGTTTTATACCGGCAAACAGAAACTGGTTGATACCGCCGGTCGCGTTGACAAGTTCCGTCAGAAGTACGGTATGAAGTAAGGCGGGATGCCGCTTTCCAGACTATTCAGGGCGCTCAATCGAGCGCCCTGTTTGTTTCTGCTCGCCCTGCTGTGCCTTGCCGAGGCCCGGGCGCAAACACCGGCCTGCCCCGGTTCCCGCCATGATGAAACGGTCACTATCAAACGGATTACCGATGGCGATACCCTGCAGTTGCGCGATGGCCGCAAACTGCGACTGATTGGCGTCAACACTCCCGAGCTCGAAAATCGTCATCGCGCTGCTGAACCGCTGGCCGTTGAAGCCCGGCAGATGCTGCAAACACTGGCGCCGCCGGGAACGCCACTGAAACTGCGCTGGGGCGCGGAAAAACGCGACCGCTACGGACGCCTGCTCGCTCATGCGTTTACCCCGGATGGCCGCAACCTCAGCGCGACCCTGCTCGCCGCCGGCATGGGAGCCGGCATTCATATCCCGCCAAACCTCTGGGCCATCGCCTGTTACAGCCGCGCCGAAAACCACGCCCGCAAACAGCGCCTCGGGATCTGGAAACAGGCCTATTTCGCCCCGCTGGACGCCCGCCGACTTACAGACGACAGTCAGGGCTTTCACTTTATCCGGGGCCGGCTGACGCGTATCGGTAAAAGCAAAAGCGCGCTCTGGCTGAATCTTGGTAAACATTTCGCACTGCGCATTCACAAAAAAGATCTGCCTTATTTCAACGCGATTCAGTTCGATCGGCTTGTCGGTAAATCGCTGACTGCGCGCGGCTGGATCTACCGCTATAAAGGCCAGTGGCGAATGAACCTGCATCACCCCGCATCATTGGCATTCACCCCATCCTGAGAATATAGAATTTTCATCGGCGCCTGAACTGACGCGCAATTAGCGTTAAACTAAACAGGCGCTCTCAATGCTGCTAACAATACACCGACGCTGACAGTAAAAAACCTATTCGCCAAGGACATTCACATGAGTAACGATACGCCCGAACAAAAAAAATTAACCGCCGATGCGCTTCGCTATCATGCCCAACCCCGGCCGGGAAAAATCGCCACCGAAATCACCAAGTCCTGTGAAACCCAGGAAGAACTCAGTCTGGCATACACGCCCGGCGTCGCCGCCCCGGTGCGCGCCATCGCCGACAATCCGGAAGACGCCTACCTGTATACCGGCAAGGGCAATCTGGTCGCCGTGATCACCGATGGCAGCGCGGTGCTCGGACTGGGGCGCATGGGTCCGCTGGCCAGCAAGCCGGTCATGGAAGGCAAGGCGGTGCTGTTCAAGCGTTTTGCCGATATCGACGTCATGGATATCGAAGTGGACGCCGAATCGCCCGAGGCTTTTATTAACACCGTGCGCCGCATTGCGCCGACATTTGGCGGCATCAATCTGGAAGACATCGCCGCCCCCAACTGTTTTGAAATTGAACACAGCCTGAGCAAGCAGCTCGATATTCCGGTCTTCCATGATGATCAACACGGCACCGCCATCATCATCGCCGCCGGTCTGCTCAATGCGCTGGAGATTACCGGCAAGGATATCGAATCCGCCCATATCGTCTGCATGGGCGCGGGCGCGGCCGGCATTGCCGCCATGCGCATGCTCAAGAGTCTGGGCGCGCGGCGCATTTATCTGCTGGATCGCAAGGGCGTGGTCTATCACGGGCGCGACAACGTCAATCAGTACAAGCAGGAATTTTCCCGGGAAACCGATCGGCGCAGCAGTGCGGACGCCTTTGTCGGCGCTGATGTATTTATCGGCGTCTCCGGCCCCAATCTGGTCACCGCCGATATGCTGCGCAGCATGGCCGATAATCCGATCGTGTTTGCGCTCTCCAATCCCGATCCGGAAATCGATCCGGCGCTGGCGCACGCCACCCGCGATGATCTGATTCTCGCTACCGGCCGCAGCGATTATCCCAATCAGGTCAATAACGTGCTGGGGTTCCCGTTTATTTTCCGTGGTGCGCTGGATGTGCGCGCCACCTGTATCAATACCGCCATGAAAGTCGCCGCAGTCAAAGCGCTGGCCGGACTCGCCCGTGAACCCGTACCGAAGAAAGTGATCGCGGCTTACGCCGGTGAACAACTCAGTTTCGGCGCGCAATATATTATTCCCAAGCCGTTTGATCCGCGTCTGCGGGAAACGGTTGCCGGCGCGGTGGCGCAAGCGGCAATCGATACCGGCGTCGCGCGTTTAAAATAAACGCTTCTATACACACACGGGATACGGCCAAGGGATTAGGAAAATTCAGTGGACGGGTAATTTCACATTCTTAAGGAAACTCTGATTAATTCCGCCGTTCATGGTGAAGTCCTGAGCCTGACGAAGGGTCGAACCATGAACGCCAAGCATTGTAAAATCATAATGTTATATGGTTTACCCTTCGACAAGCTCAGGGCGAACGTAATTAATCAGAGCTTCCTTAATTTTTAGTCGCGGCAATCTGTTTCGCACGCCACAAATATTATTACGATGCAGCTCCTTCCTCTAACAATTTTTCCAGTGTGCGAATATCAG
>WFVC01000138.1 GCA_015491815.1 Gammaproteobacteria bacterium
AGAGCTTCCCTAAATAAGTGTTCCTAATTCCTGTCCAGTTAAAGCCATTCGTCCTGAGCCTGTCGAAGGATGAATGGCTTTAAACATTGGGATTTCAGGCTTTACGTTCATGGTTCGACCCTTCGTCAGGCTCAGGACTTCACCATGAACGTAAAGCTTTGTGGTCAACAGAAGTTTGGAACATTTATTTAAAATATAAGACTAAAACCTCCATCCCATAAATTCTAAACTATTGCGCAATACTACCGATATATACGTAAACCTCACACAAACGCGAGGGCAAACAAAATCGGGCGATGAAGCTCATGCAAAAAAATATTGAAATCCTCGATGCACTCAAAGGTTACAATGCGGTTGGCATTGGCGATGTATTAAAAAGTGTTCTTGATACGATTCTTCACCTCCCCTGGCTGGACACTAACGCCGGCGGGATCTTTCTGGCGGAACCGGAAACCCGGCAACTACGGCTGGTCGCTGAACTTAATTTCTCTCCTCCTATAAAGAATTCCTGCGCCCGCGTAAACTACGGCCACTGCCTGTGCGGCAGAGTGGCGGAATCCGTCAAAGTTCTGCATGCAAGCTGTGTTGATGAACAACATGAAACCCATTATGAAGGCATGTGTGATCACGGCCACTATGTGGTGCCGGTCAAAATGCAGGATCAGCTACTCGGTGTTATGGTTCTGTATATTAAAACCGGCCATTCATATAACGCCAACGAAGTAGAAGTACTCGAAAATTTTTCTGATATCATCGCCCTTATCATACACAGCACACAAATCCATCAGGATAAAAAGCTTGCTGAACTGATCCTTGCTCACAGCACCCACGGCGTTACCATTACCGACCATGAAATGAAAATAGAATGGGTCAATTCGGCTTTCGAAAAAGTATCCGGCTATACTAGTAAAGAAGTAATCGGACGAACCCCCAGAATACTTAAGTCTGGCCGTCAGGGAAAAGATTTTTATGCCGCCATGTGGCGCAGCATCGATGAACAGGGCTATTGGGAAGGTGAAATATGGAACCGGCGCAAGAATGGTGAAATATATCCGGAATGGCTGAATATCGTTGCTCTGAAAAACAGGGAGGGAGAGGTTCTTCGCTATGCCGGCATGTTCGTTGATCTAACTCCGATTAAATCAGCAGAAGAGAAAATTCACCAGCTTGCCTATTACGATAACATTACCGGCCTGGCTAACTCTTCACTGCTGCATAAACGGCTGAAACAGATGTTGTCTTGCTCTCTCGCAGAGGGAGGAGAGGTGGTTGTCCTGGTTCTGGATCTGGATCATTTTCATGATATTAATGCCGGACTTGGTCGCCGTGTTGGCGACGCCATACTTAAAGAAACTGCACAGCGAATTAGCGACATCATAAAAGGCGCTGTAACCGCCCGTATGGGCGCTGATGAATTTATTATTGCTTATCTGGAGAAAAATAAAGAAGAACAACTTCCTGCTGTAATAGATAAAATTATGCAAAAACTTAAAGCGCGACTGCAGGTCTCTTTTCAATTTGAACAACATGAACTATTTTTAGATAATTCCATCGGTATAGCCTGGGGGAAAAGCCCAAACAGCACTGCCGAATCGCTGTTACGACATTCCGCTATCGCCCTGGCTCATTGCAAAGAACATTCACGCGGCGGCTACCAGCTTCACAATCAGGAAATGGAACAGCAGGCCGATTACCGGCGCTTCCTGGGTATGGCGATCGGTAAGGCAATAGAGAAAAATGAACTGTTTCTGGTATACCAGCCACAAATAGATCGTATGGGTGAAATTATAGGCGCAGAAGTTCTGTTGCGTTGGCATAGCGAAGAGTTCGGTAATGTGCCGCCCGATCTGTTTATAAATATTGCCGAAGAGCGCGGGAATATTATTGATATAGGTCGATGGGTGCTTGAACGCACACTGGATCAAATGAACCACTGGCGCGAGACAGGCCAGTGCAATTCCGGTTGTTTTAAACGCCTGGCTATTAACGTCTCCCCCCACCAGATAATGTCCAGAAATATTGTCAATGAATTCGCCACCGCCTGCACCAGCCGAGGCTTCTCACCTGAGTCAATCGAACTGGAAATTACTGAAACCGGCATTACCCAATTTTCTGATAATGTTATCGAACATTTGCAAGCCTTGTCCGACATGGGTTTTCAAATCGCTATTGATGATTTTGGCACTGGCCACTCATCACTTTCACGTCTAAATAATTTCCCAGTAAACATTTTGAAAATCGATCGCAGCTTTGTGAATAATATGATCAATGGATCATCCGATTCCGCATTAGTTAAGTCCATTATTAATATGGCGCACACCCTTGGTTTTCAGGTTATCGCCGAAGGCGTTGAAACCGCCCTGCAATTGCAAATGCTGATGGACTTTGGCTGTGATATTTTTCAGGGTTACTATTTCAGCAAACCGGTCAGCGCCGATGAATTCATGGCGTATGCAGAAAAACATAAAAACAATCCGACAATGGTCAGCGCAAACCTGCGTGGTTGATGAGAGAAAAACCCCCTGATTTAAATCTTGTCTCCAGAACGTGAGTTTACATCTAAACCAAATCAGCTTTTGACATGCGCCTTATCTTCTTCTGATTGCATCTCCAGATTAACAGCCAACGCCTCTCGTTCATGTTTGACTTTAAGCAGTACTGTAAAGGCGGAGCTATCACCTATCAGCGCACGGGTAGCAATCTCAGCCGTCACCACAACAATCATTCCGGGTAAAATAATATTCAAATTTCCCGTCAATTCTATTAGCGCCACCAATGCCGCCAGTGGCGCACGCAAGCTCGCTCCCATCATCGCCACCATACCAATTATGGCGTAAAACCCCGCCGAACCTTCATAGAAGGGATACCAGCCCTGAACCAGTAATTCCATCAGTCCGCCAACAGCACCGCCCAGAATTAACGATGGGCCGATCATGCCACCGGGGATACGCACACCGATTGAAATCGTTGTTGCAATAAACTTGGCAAACAATAATAAAAACAAAGTTTGCATGCTCAAACTGCTCATAAAAATACGATTTACCGCATCATAACTCACACCCATAATCGCTGGTGACCATTGCGCCAATCCTCCCGTAACCAGACCGGCAAGCAGAAAAGCGTTAAGCGGTCGCCAGCCGATGGTCTGCTTTGCTGTCATACCTGCAAGCCAAATAAAACCGGCGGCAATAATGCCAATCATCGCCCCCATCAACATGATTATGGGTAGTTCGGCAAGTGAGCCAATAGACAGCGCGGGTACGTCAAAGGCGGGATGATGACCGTAGACTATACGGCTAATAACCGCGCCGGTAACAGCGGCGACAATAACCGGAATAATATGATTGACGGCGTAACGCACTCTGAAGACTTCGATAACAAAAATAACGCCTGCTAACGGCGTGTTATAAGCGGCGGCAATCGCCGCCGCACCGCCTGCTGCAGCGAGAAGATAGTTTTCATCTTCTGAGAGGTGCATTTTATACCCCAGCAATGCCGCATTGGATGCGCCCAGATGAACACCGGGGCCTTCTCGATCAACCGAGTGACCGGAAACGATAGCAACCAGTCCTGCAAAAAACTGCACCACTGCATTTGAAAAAGGCAATCGCTGTTTGCGGAAACGCAAATAGTCAAGCAAATGAACAATACCGACTGTGCGTTTCTCTGTCGGCAGTTTTTCAAAAACATAACCCAGAATGAGCGCGCCGATAACCGGCAACAGAAATCTCAGCCAGCCCGGCAGCGCCTCATAGTTTCCGACCTTTCCATCCGGCAATAACAAGATTTGACTATATTCAATCGAAAACCGAAACAGGGTGACTAATACACCCGCCATCATGCCGGTTATTGCGCCAAGCAAGGCAATGCGAAGTAATGATTTGTCCAATGATCAACCCTGTTCCAAGCGATAAAGTGTGGCGCAACCCCCGTTTATCACAGGCGTTTTTTACGTTTCTTCAATCATGTTCTGTTTGATTTCAATCAAACCCGAAAATATAAACTACGGGACACTGCTGTCCCGTTACTCCCTCTCCCTTCGGGAGAGGGTTGGGATGAGGGGATATAAATTGATAACTCATTGTTTTATCTACCTCTCATCCGGGTCTTCTACCCCTCAAGGGGGTACAGAAAAGAGTCCCTGAGGG
>WFVC01000139.1 GCA_015491815.1 Gammaproteobacteria bacterium
CTCTTTTCTCACATATGAATCTGATTAATCAATCTATTTATATGGAGAAGAAACCTTGCTTTATTTATCAACAAAAATATATGGACGGTATTTATCCCGATGGCAATCAAGCTCGCCAGTCCTTAATATCAGCTTTATTTTACTCCTGTTAATCATCCCTTTTGGCGCGCAGGCCGCGAGTGAGCGTGAACAGTTGCTAAAGCGCATCGAAGGACTCGAACAGCGGGTGATTGAACTGGAAACGACAACCGTGCTCTCCGATCCTGAAACACGCGTCAAAAAAATTGAGGTGTTTGTTGACGAAAATGGATTTGAACACGATACCCAAGTACCCGGCAGTCACCGCGTCACCACTTATCAACGCGAACGTGTCTACCGCCGACAAACCATCAATGAAAAAATTGAAGAGGCGCTGGATGATGCCGCCAGCCGAAACGTCCAGCTTGGTGTTGATGCGGCGATTATTTTACAAAATGTACAACAACCCCGTGGTGAGAACAAAACAGCGGATGGAAATTTTTATCAACTGGCCTCAACCGATCTGTATTTTACCGCCGGCATTGCTCAGTACACGGTATTTTTTGCCGATATTGTGGGTTTGAGCGGCACACCACCCGATAATGAAATTAATGGAACAACGCTGGTTAACGGTTATGCCGCCCGGCTGATAAAACAAAATGATCTTAGCTTGCGAGAAGCCTGGCTGATGACCGAGCTGTGGGATCAAAGGTTGTCGCTGGTAGTGGGACGTCTTGATCTGACCAACTACTTTGACGCCAATGCCGCTGCAAATGACGAAACCAGCCAGTTCCTCAGTGATGCACTGGTCAACAACCCGGCGCTGGGACTCAGCGAAAATGGCGCAGGCATGGCGGTTGTTTACGATCCCAAAAGCGCCTTTAATTTCAGACTGGGGTATCAACAAAGCAGCAGCACCGCAAGCAATCTATCTGATTCATTATTTCTTCTGCTTGAAGCCGGTTATCAGGCTAACCCCTTTCATATGGGGGAAGGGAATTATCGCATATGGTATCGCGAAGACAGCACGGGAAATGGCAGCAGCGCCTTTGGCGTGAGTCTCGATCAACGATTAATGGCGGGGATTACCCTGTTTGGCCGTTACGGTTCGGCGGAAAACACAGCGTCAACCAGGCGAGACAGTTATTACAGCACCGGCCTTCAATTTGATACCGGACTGGGGTTTAACCCGGAAGATGCTTTCGGCATCGGCTATTCCCGTTCCGATCTCGCCACCAATGAAAAAGAAACGCTTTTTGAAAGTTATTACAACCTGGCAATGACTGAAAAATTACGACTCAGTTTTCATCTGACTTTTCTGGAAGAAAAACGCGTAGATTCCAGCACAGATGCTTATGTTATTTCAGGCGTACGCTTGCAGGCCAGTTTCTAAATTCGGGAGTTAAAAATGAATTCCAGCAAAAAAACATTATTAATCAGCCGCCGGTTTATGGCTGTTATCTTTAGCCTCTTCGCTTTGTGCGGCGTCAGTCAGGCTGAAAAAGAAATTAAAATCACAGATCCTTCATCCGTCGTCGTCATTGTCAATCGCGACTCAAACGACATCGCCTTTATGGATATCAAAACCAATAAAATTATCGGCAGTGTTTTTCTTGGCCGGAATGTCAATCCGCACATGGCCATGATGTCAAAAGACGGGCGCTGGGTCGTCACTGGTGGCACACGTTCCAATAAAGCGTATATTATTGATGTCGCCACCCTGACACTGATTAAAGAAATCCCGGTAGGCTTTGCGCCGGAACATCTGGCCTTCTCACCGGATGGCCGTTACTACTATCAGGGCAGCCCGGATAACGACACGGTATCAGTTATTGATATGACATCAATGACCGAGATTAAACGCATTCCCGGTTTTGCCGAACCGCTTAATATTACCTTCACTCCGGACGGAACCAAAGCCTACGTCGGCAACTATGGCGCGCACTGGGTGGGCGTTATCGATGTCACGCGTCATGAACTGCTAAAGAAAATTCATGTCGGCACAGTGCCTGGCATCGCAAAGCTGGATCCGGAAAGATACCTTGGTGAAATAAAAGGCATCTCAAATGTCAGCATCAGCAACGATGGACGTTACCTGTATGCGCCAGACGGCGATCTGGGTATTGTCAGCGTCATTGATGCAAGAAACGATCGGGTTATAAAACAAATCAAGGTTGGCGCTGATCCCTGGCGCGCCTATATGAGCCACGACGGGCATTACGCCGTTGTCGCCAACAATGGCGATGAAACAATTTCAATTATTGACCTGTCAAAAAATGAAGTCGTGGCGACACTCGAATCCGGCCCGGATATGATGGGGATTAACTTTGCAGGAGGCAAGGCTTTTGTAATTAGCTCCAGCAGTGGTTTTCTCTATGTCTATGATATGAAAACTTTAAAACCGGCAGGGCGTATTAAAATCGGTCCGAACCTGCAAATAGAGACAGCCACTACCGATACGTCTGACAATAAAATCTATCTGGCCAGTTCCACCGATCATTCTGTTTATGTAATTGATGGAAAAACAGAAGCCGTCACCCGTGTAGCCAATGTCGGACTCTACCCGTGGGGAACGCACATTCTGGACAGTAAAGATAACTACTGCCATTAACACTGGCAATGAATCCTCTTTTTACAGGAATAGTATTCTCGGTCCTGAGCATAAATATGGTCAGGGCCGAGGGTATCCGCGATCATACCCGTCCGAATTACGCCGATGGAACCCAGATAAATCAATCACAGGCCGATGAATTAACATTAACCCTGATTCAATCCGGCAAACAAAATTTACAAACCTGGCTGCGTCTGGCCGCGACAATCGACAACACCGGTCGATACCTGTCTGCAAAAGACTGTTCTTCAGAGGCTCAACTGATCCGGGTGGGTCAACGTGTACGCGCGTTTCCTCCCGATTCAAAATCATCAATATATCAGGCAAGAGTCACCCAGGTTGATGCGCATAAAAGCTGCGTGACAATAAACGCTCGTTTATCCGCAAGTCCGCAGGAGCAAAGCCGTCACTATGTTATGGAAATTGTCGTTCAGCGCGGACGGTATTTTTCTATTCCCAAAGAAGCCATTATCGAAGAAGAGGGAAAGCAAATTGTCTATGTGCAGCGACATCCCGGACATTATCTGCCGCAACAAATACACACCGGTATAAAAGGCGAATTATATACCGAGGTTATTCATGGATTGAGTCAAGGTGATCAGGTTGTAAGTTTTGGCAGTTTTTTTATTGACGCAGAACATAAATTAAAATCTGCAGGGCAAACCGGGGCGAACCATGCTCACCACCATCATTAGAACCGTCATCCGGCATCCTTTTGTTGTCCTGTTCCTGCTGGCCATTGCTACGATGTACAGCCTCTATGCTGTCCGGACGGCGCCACTGGATGCATTACCGGATATTTCGGATTCCCAGCTTGTCATTTATGCAAAATGGGCGCGCAGCCCGAAACAACTGGAAGACAAAATCACCCGCCCCGTAATTCGCGCCCTGCTTGGTTCATCCGAAATACAAAGCATTCGCGCCACCTCTCATCTCGGCTATTCCTTCATCTACGTCATCTTTTCGGATCGCAGTCAACGCAAACAGATACGAGAATATGTGCTCGACAGGCTGAATGCGATTCGACCTCAGCTTCCTGATGACGCCGAGATTAAACTCGGTCCTGATGCGAGCAGTATGGGCTGGATCTATCAGTATGCGCTGGTTGATCACAAGCAGACGCGCGATCTTCGAGAACTCAGACTGCTAAATGAAAACACCATAAAACCCGCCCTGCAGACCATCACAGGCGTGGCTGAGGTTGCCACTGTCGGTGGTCTGGAAAGACAGGTGGAACTGAAAATATTTCCGCCTCTACTGGCCGAATCCGGAATCACGCTGCGACAACTGATTACAGCATTGAAAGGCGTATTTCAACAGGTGGGAGGCCGCACCATTGAATTGACCAATCGTGATTACCATCTTCGTGGTGTTATTAATTCTGATGATCTGGACAAGCTGGAATATCTGATCGTGGCGCGCGGCGCTGACGATCGCCCCGTATTACTGAAAGACATCGGTTATTTTCAGGTGAATTATGATCTTCGTCGCGGCATTGCCGATCTTGACGGTAAAGGTGAAGTTGTCGGCGCTATTGTCATTATGGATCAAAACCAGAACGTGGTAAGCGTTAGCCGGGCTTTTGAAACCATGCTGGAGAAAGTTAAACAGAAATTGCCCGATGGCATTGAAATTGTCACCACCTATGATCGATCGTCCCTGATTTGGGCAACCCTGAAAAACTTTTCAACGGCGCTGGCCTACGAGTTGCTGGTGGTCATGCTGGTCATTATCTGGGCGCTACGCAATGGTCGCGCCGCAGTCGCACCGGTGCTGGTCATTATTCTTGGCTGTTTGTATACCCTGCTGTCATTATCTTTTTTTGGACAAACAATTAATTTACTCTCGCTTGCCGGCCTGGCCATCGCTATTGGTGAAATGGCCGACGCAACCATCGTCATTGTCGAGAATTGTAATGCTGAACTGGCGCGACAGAAAAAACTGGATTCCCGTTCCAGAATTGAAATCATCATTCGTGCGACCAGCAGAATGATGCGACCACTGTTATATTCCCTGCTGATTATCCTGGCTTCTTTTCTACCTGTATTTTTTCTTAATGATCGAGAGGGACGTTTATTCGATCCCCTGGCTTTTAGCAAAACTTTCGCCATGGGATTCTCAACATTATTAACGCTGTTTCTTCTCCCTGTTCTTGTCGTCTGGATTTTTAAAGGAAAATCAGGTGTCATAGAATCACAGCAACGTAGCGATACACATCTTGTACAGATCTATGCGCGTATGCTGCGCGCAACGATTCGCCGCCGATATTTGTTTTTCGGCATCAGTCTGAGTTTGCTGGTTGCTGCTGTGGTATTAATGAGCAATTTTGATAAAGACTATATGCCGGAAATGGAAGAGGGATCGATTCTGTATATGCCGACAACCCTGCCCGGCTTGCCTGTTCGTGAAGCCGGCTGGATTCTGCAACAGATTGATCGAAAAATAAAAGCGTTTCCCGAGGTGGAACGTGTATTCGGCAAACTGGGGCGCGCTGACACTTCAACAGATCCAGCGCCGGTTAGCATGATTGAAACCACGATTTTACTCAAACCTGAGTCTCAATGGCGCAAGGGCATAAGCAAAGAAAAATTGATTGCCGAGATGGATGAGGCATTAAAAATTATCGGCTATGTCAATAGCTGGACCCAGCCAATCGCCGGGCGAGTAATCATGCAGGACACCGGCATTCAAACACCGGTCGGCATCAAGATTAAAGGGAGTGAAATAGCAACGATTGAAAATATTTCAAAACAGGTTGAAACATTATTGCGCGATTTTCCAAACACAGCCTCCATCATCGCAGAACGTATATCTCAGGGCTATTACATTGATGTGGAAAATGATCTGCAACGTCTGGCGAAACATAATGTGACCGTTGACGAAGCAATGTTGACGATTCGTTACGGCATCGGCGGCGAGAATATCATTAATATCACGCAAACCGATAATACAGTTGTGCCGCTGAGCATGCAGTATTCACCCGAGTACATCGACACACTGGAAAAAGTAAAGAAAACACCGGTAATAACGGCCAATGGCCAAACTGTCGCGCTTGGCGCCATTGCCAATGTCAGGGTCAAAAAAATGCCCGAGATGATTCGCGATGATAATGGCATGCTGGCGGGCTATATCTACATCAATCCCACCGGCGCCACCGCAACCGACTATGTGCAGGAAGCAAGAAAATATCTTGCCCGGCGCCTGAACTTACCCTCCGGTTATTCGCTGGAATGGACGGGAACCTACCGCTATGCGGAACAGGCTCAGGCCCGGCTTTTATGGATAGCGCCTTTAACCCTGTTCATTATGTTCAGTCTGCTTATGCTGACGTTCAAATCTATAAGCATCAGTTTTCTTGTCCTCCTGTCCGCCCCATTCGCATTAATCGGCGGCGTGTTGCTGCAATGGCTTCAGGGCTATGCGATGACTACAGCCGTAGTTATCGGCTATATTGCGGTTCTGGCGGTAGCGATCCAGACCGGGATCATCATGATTGAATTTATTCGCGAAGCCCTGGCGCGCAAACCGGAGAACCAGCCCTATATGGAGGCGGTGATTGAAGGTTCGCTTGCTCGCCTGCGTCCCAAACTAATGACCGTCGCCACAACAGTGTTCGGTCTGATTCCGGTTATCCTCGCCAGCGGCTCAGGCATGGACGTGACCCGGCCCATTGCCGCCCCCAGTGTGGGTGGCATGATCAGTTCTACAATCTACGTGCTGTTTCTTATTCCCTGCTTATTCGCCATTGGCGACGATTTAAAAAAACATCTGGGTATAGACAAATAAAATATTCAAACAGTAGTTTGAAACTCTGCCCGTAATAACTCAGTCCTGCTTGAGCAAATGACACCGCACTTCATGACCCTCACCCAGAATCGAAACCGGCGGATATGTTTTTTTGCACATCTCCATCACCTGCGGACAACGGGGATGAAAATGACATCCCTGCGGCGGATAAATAGGCGATGGCAACTCACCTTCAAGGCGGATGACTTTTCTATCGCGGTCGGCGTCAATCACGGGAACGGCGGACAATAGCGCCTGTGTATAAGGATGCTGTGGCGAATTCAATAATTTTTCAGCCGGGCCTTTTTCAACGATACGCCCGAGGTACATCACGGCAATGTCATGCGCGAGATATTCCACCACGGAAATATTATGCGTAATAAAAAGATAACTGATCCCCAGCTCAAGCTGTAACTGTTTTAACAGATTCAGCGTTTGCGCCTGCACCGAAACATCCAGTGCGCTGGTGGGTTCGTCACAGACAATCACATCGGGCTTCACCGCCAGCGCGCGGGCGATGCTGATACGCTGTCGCTGGCCGCCGGAAAACTCATGCGGATAACGATACTTTGCCTCAGGCGGCATACCCACCTGTTTCAATAGTTCATCGATCATGGTCTCGCGCTGTTCACGCGTATTGACGACATGCTGGGCGCGCATGCCTTCCTGAAGAATTTCACCGACCATCATACGTGGGTTCAATGATGAGAAAGGATCCTGAAAAATGATTTGAAAGTGCGCGCGCAGACGCCGCAGTTTTTTACCCTTCAGTGCAGTGAGTTCCTGCCGCTGTCCCTGAGCAGACCAGTGCACCGAACCTGCGCTGGCCTGAATCAACTGCAACAGAGCTTTGCCTGCGGTTGTTTTTCCGCAGCCTGATTCACCGACCAGCGCCAGTGTCCGCCCCTGATGCAAATCCAGATCGATGCCGTCCACTGCATAAACATAACCGGCAATGCGTTTGAACAAACCTTTACGAATGGGGAAATGCACCCTGAGATCCCGCGCCTGCATCACCAATGGCATGGCGCTCGAGGTTTCGGTTGAAATCGATTTGTTTTTCCCGGCAAAGCACTGTTCATCGACCGAGCTTCCATCGGCATAAAGATGACAACGCACCTGTTGACCATTGCTCAGTCTGCGCCACTCGGGAATCGTATTGTGACAGACTTCATAGGCCTGTTCACAACGCTCGACAAAACGGCAACCCTGAAACACGCTGTCCAGCGGCGGCACATTGCCGCGTATAGTTTCCAGCTGCCGGTCGCGCTTGCGCATGTTCGGCAGGGCGGCAAACAACTTGCGTGAATAAGGATGCGCCGAGGCTGAGAAAAATTGTTCGCGGCTCGCCAGCTCAATGATCTGTCCGGCATACATGACTGCCAGTCTGTCCACGCGATTGGCGACAATGCCCAGATCATGAGTGATCAACAAAATCGCCATGCCGGTTTGTCGCTGAACATCCTTAAGCAGATCCAGCACCTGCGCCTGAATAGTCACATCCAGCGCTGTGGTCGGTTCATCGGCAATCAGGAGATCCGGTTTCGCCGCCAGCGCCATCGCAATCACAACCCGCTGTTTCATTCCGCCCGACAACTGATGCGGATAGTCCTTAAAGCGACGCGCCGGATCGGGAATGCCCACCGCCGCCAGCGTATTGATAACTTCGGTCTGGATCTTTTTTCTGTCACCATTGGTCTGCGCCTGCGCGCGCAGGACTTCGGCAATCTGTTCGCCAATAGTCAGCACCGGATTGAGCGAAGTCATGGGCTCCTGAAAGATCATGGCCATGCGCTGCCCGCGCACGCTGCGCATCTGTCGTTCTGAAAACTGCAACAGATCATCTTTGTCCAGCCGCACCCGTCCGCAAACAATACGCCCGGCGGGCGTGGGAACCAATTGCATCAGCGACAGCGCGGTCATGGACTTACCGCAACCGGACTCACCAAGCAAAGCGAAGGTCTCGCCCCGGCGAATGCTGAAACTGACTTTATCCACGACCCGGGATGGCCGCTCACGACCCCCAAACCAGGTGCTCAGTTCTTCCATCTGCAGCAATATTTCTGAATGCTTGTCCGTCATCCGCCCTGACCCCGCATGGTTAACCGGGGATCGAAGGCGTCGCGCACCGCATCGGAAAACAGATTCGCCGCCAGCACCAGCGTGAACATAAATACAAAGGCCGCCACCAGTGACCACCAGACCATCGGCTCGCGCGCCAGTTCCAGTCGCGCGCCGTTGATCATATTGCCCCAGCTAATCGTCGAAGGATCAACGCCGACGCCGACATAGGAGAGCACCGCCTCGGCCAGCACCAGCCCGCTGAAATCCAGCACCACCATAATCAGGACGATATGCAAAACATTGGGCAACAGGTGACGGCCGATAATCGTAAAGTGACCCACGCCAAAGGCCGTCGCCGCCTGAATATAATCCATCTCCCGCAGCTTCAGCGTTTCCCCGCGCAACAGGCGACAGAGTCCGGTCCAGCTGGTAATGCCCAGCACCACGCACAATGCCAGCAGTTTCATATCCGCCTGATCGCTTACCGACTCGAACAGCTCGGGATGATTGGCCATATACACCTGTATCGACAAAACCGCCGCCGCGATCAGCAACACCCCCGGCACCGAACTCAGGGTGGTGTAAATATATTGAATCAGATCATCAACCCAGCCGCGAAAGTAACCGGCCATGATGCCCAGCAGGATAGCGAAGGGCAGCATGATCAAGGTCGTCAGGGTGCCGATCACCAGTCCGGTGCGAATGCTTTTTAGTCCCAGATATAAAACATCCTGCCCCACTTTATCGGTGCCAAAGACGTGATAGAAAAAACTCAGCTTCCAGATGATCGCCGCGCCGATAATCAGGATCGCCAGCGTGATCATCACCACGCGCAGGCCCATCGCTGACGCGCTCTGTCGATACCAGCGCCAGCTTTGCATCAGTGATGATGACTGACGCCGGGCCAGATAGATCAGCAGACACAGGAATATCACTGAAAATATCAGCAATCCCTGCGCTGCGCCGGACAACGCCTTCAACAGAATATCCTTTCCCCGCTGTTCCGCCGGATTGCTCAGATGCGCCGCGCCGTATTTCAGTCGGGGGAAAGCCCGATACTGACTGCCATCAGGCGCATCCAGCGTTTCCTTTGCATAAAGCTGGTAGGCGAACGGTTCGGAATAGGTTTTTTCGATGCGCTCACGCAAATGCGACAGAGCGGCATCGAAGACACTGAAGACTTCAACCGAATATAATTTTTCCACCTGATCGGTTTTGCCATGCGAAGGCAGGGGCTGACGGTAATGAATCGAATCCAGCAAACCGATGCAGACATAGGCGCAGAGCACCACAATGGCAATCAATGCCCGACGGTTATTCACTATCTGCCGCCAGGGTTGGCGCAGGTGTGGTTTATGCCGGATATAGGCGACAAGAAAAATCAGCGCCGCCATGAGTAAATAAATAAAACGATCCGTCCACAGAACCACCGCTTTTACGCCCAGCAGATCCGGCAACAACATTAATAACAGGCTCAGGCTGATAACGAGGATCAGCGGCGGCAACCAGAATTTATTTGTCAGCGCGCGCATTCTCAACTCAACCTGATCCGGGGATCCACCAGCGTGTAGGAAATGTCCGTGAGGATCAGCCCGAGAATATAGAGCGCCGATCCCAGAAACACCATCGCCCGGACAATGGCAAAATCCTGACTGCGGATCGCATCAATGGTGTAACTGCCCAGTCCGGGAATGCCGAAAAAAGATTCGAGTAACAGACTGCCCATGAACAGCGTGGGAATGACAACCACCGCGCCGGTGAGGATCGGGATCATCGCGTTTTTCAACACATGCCGGAACAGAACATTTAACTCAGACAGACCTTTGGCGCGCGCAGTGCGCACATAATCACGATTAATTTCTTCAAGGAAAATGGTGCGATACCAGCGCGAACCGGCTCCCACGCCGCTGATAATACCGATGATAACCGGCAGAATTAAAAATTTAATCGCGCTTATGCCGGTGTCATAGCCGGAGATGGGCACCAGATGCAACAACTTGCCAATCAGGAACTGACCGCCAATGATATAGAACAGACCGGAGATGGACATCAGGATCACGCAAAGCACCACGCCCCAGACATCGATATAGGTCGCGCGAAAAAAGGC
>WFVC01000140.1 GCA_015491815.1 Gammaproteobacteria bacterium
AGATCAAAATGTGAGCTCATGAGAATTCCTGACAAGGTTTGGCTAAAAGCTTGTTACTTTAACAAAGACCGGCGAGGCGCGCACAGGAGATAAAATGCATTATTAAATTAAAGGTTTTTTATTGCTTACCGATTAAATGTTTATCCCATTTTTTATTTGGGTTTATTCCGTCGTTTCGCACAAATGAGGTTGTTAAATGAAAGTCAACCTGCCTGTTACCGATAATGAACGAAAGCTGGATGATGCCTCGGTCATCATTTCGACCACCGATCTCAAGGGTCGAATCACCTACGTTAATGAGGCCTTTCGTGAGATCAGCGGCTTTGAAGATGCAGAATTACTGAACAAAAGCCACAACGTGGTGCGGCATCCGGATATGCCCCCGGCGGCCTTTGAAAATCTCTGGCAGACGCTGAAGGCGGGGCGGCCGTGGATGGGGATTGTCAAAAACCGCTGCAAGAACGGTGATTATTACTGGGTGAACGCCTATGTCATGCCCATCGAAAAGGATGGCGAGGTGCAGGAGTACCAGTCGGTGCGCTATCGCCCGGATGAAAAAGCAGTACAGCGTGCGCAAAATCTTTACCAGAGTCTGAATGCCGGACGCATACCCTGGCGAATGCGCTTACCGGTTTTGGGCATACAACAGAAAATTATGTTGACCCTGTTGGCGGTGTTTTTACCCTGGCTGATGGTTGCCCTGTTAATGGATGGCTTTTCTCTGCTGATGACAGGATTGTTGATGATGTTTTCACTGGGGGTTGGTTATGCCGGTGTGCGCTATTCTCTGCGTCATTTGCATACGGCGGTGGCGTTGGCGCGAGAGGTGGTGCAGAACCCGGTGGCGCAATCGGTTTTCACCGATAGCCGGGATGAGGCCGGTGAAATCGAACTGGCGCTGGCGATGTTGAAAACCCAGACCCGGGCGATAGCCGGGCGTATGCAGGATTCATCAGGACATTTGAATGCAACTGCCAGGGATCTGGCGGATTCGGTCGCGTTGACAAACAAGGGCGTAGTGCATCAGCGTAATGAGATCGGCTCATTGACGCATTCGGTTGAGGGTATGCGCGCGAGTGCGACGGATGTCGAGGATCATGCCGGGCAGGTGTTGGCGGCGGCGGATGGCGCCAATGACAATGCCGAGCAGGGTCGCCGGGTGATCAGTGGCACGATTGGTTGCATTCAGGAACTGGCTTCACAGATTCATCAGTCATCCGGGATTATTAATACGCTGGATGAAGAGTCGCAACGTATCGGCGGGATTCTGGATGCGATTAAGGCGATTGCTGAACAAACGAATTTGCTGGCCCTGAATGCCGCCATTGAGGCGGCGCGCGCCGGTGAGCAGGGCCGCGGCTTTGCGGTGGTAGCGGATGAGGTGCGTTCGCTGGCGACGCGCACGCATGAATCCACGCAGGAAATTGAAGGCATGATCGGCACCCTGCAAACCGAGGCGCGCAGGGCGGTGGAAACCATGAATGTCGGCTGTGAAAGCGCTGAATCAGCAGTGGGTCAGGCCGGTGAAGCCGGGACAGCGCTGGAGGCGATTCTGGCTTCGGTGCGGGACATTCATGACATGAGTGCGCAAATCAATCTGGCGACAAAAAAACAGGCCACGCTGGTGGAGGAAATCAGCGCCAACGTGGAAACCGTCGAGGAAATCAGTGAATTGACGGTGGATACGCTGGAAGGTCAGGAAAGGATCAGTCAGTCTCTGGATGGTCTGGCCTATTCCCTGAATGGTTTGTCCAGGGCTTTTGTGCGTCTGCATTAATCCGAAGAACACAGGGTTAAAGACGGTCTTTAACCCTGTGGGATGATGGCTCAGGGTGGTGTATAGCCATCGCTGAGCGTTTTCAGGAAGGCGACCAGATCGGCTTCATCCTGCGCGCTTAGAAATAACTCACCGACATCGGCGGTTTGCTTGTTGTCGTCCACCTCTGGCGCCGGCCAGTTCATGCTCGCATCATCACGGGTATTATAAAAACTCACCACCTCTTCCAGAGTATTGAATACGCCGTTATGCATGTAGGGCGCGGTCAGCTCGACATTGCGCAAAGTAGGTGTGCGAAACTTGCCATACTCGCTACGAACATTAATGTCGCCGCCGAGACCATAATCAGTCGAGGCGTCAGGATTGTCGGGGTTGGCGGGCACGCCGAGATTCCAGTAGCGAAAATCACTGAATACGGTAGTTGAACCGTCAGCCAGATCGGTCAGTGTGTGACAATTGCTGCACATGCCATCGTTCTGAAAAATCCGGAGGCCGTTTTCTTCGGCGTCTGAAAGAGTGGCCTGACCGCTGAGAAAATAATCATATTTTGACGTGAACGGGTTCAGCTCATCCGTTCTTTCAAAAGCGGCGATCGCCTCGGTGATTTTTGCATAGGCCGCATCCACGTCATCAAAGATATTTTCGCCATTCAGGTAAACCATCATTCCGGCGTAGTCCGAGGCCTTAACAGCATTCACGACGGCGGCCTTGTCCGGGTTGGCCATTTCGGCGGGGTTCAGGAAGGGGTCGCCCGCCTGTTCGGCCAGCGTGTCGCGGCGTCCGTCCAGAAACAGGCCGCCCTGATAAAAGTCATCGCCGCCATTGGGATCGGTTTGCAATGTACGTTCAGGGATAAAAGCGGCATAGGCGGCGGTGGGGGCATTACGATTGCCGAAGCGCCCGCTGACAACCCCTTCTGATACCGGCGCGATCCGAGTTGCATCGGGATCGGCAAAGCCGCTGGCCGGATCGTGACAGGAGGCGCAGGCCTGACCCGCCGGAGTGGACAGGTTGGCGTCAAAAAACAGCTTGCGCCCGAGTTCTTCTTCGCTTGCCGCCAGAGGGGCAATCGAAGCGGGATTGTTCGTCGTGGAGGCGGCGGGGATGTCGCCGCCCCCGCCTCCGCAGGCGTTCAGCGCCAGCGTCAGCAGAGTCAGTGAAATGGTGGAATAGATTGTTTTCATTATTGGCCCTCGTTGCGTGCAGGCGGGCCATATTTTAACGGATCAAAAATTCTGGACTTGATCCAGATCAAAGGCGAGGTGGGGCAGGGCGGGTGGTTTGATGTTCTGCAGTCAGGTTCACACAAAAAATGTGGACTGGTTTTGATTTATAAACTGTCGCTTCAGCCGCCGGTCATGGACATGAAGCGCACCAGTTGCTCAGGATTGGCCTTAAAGTCGTGATTGCGGGGTTTGAGCGCCAGCGCTTTAATGATGTGCTGTTTCAGCTCTTCATCGGAAATACCGGCGCGCAGCAGGGGACGCAGGGCGTAACGTTCGTCCTGTCCCAGACACATGTACAGAGTGCCGTCGACGGATAGCCGCACCCGGTTGCAGGTTTCGCAGAAATGCTGGGAAATCGGGGTGATGAAGCCGATGCGTAGTTCGGCGCCGGCGATTTGCACATAACGGGCGGGGCCGCCGCCGGGCATGACCCCGGGAATCAGCTCATAGCGTTGGCTCAGGCGCTCTTCGATAGTTTTTAGACTTATATAACGGTTGCTGGCATTGCGTCCCGTATCGCCCATGGGCATGGTTTCGATGAAACGCAGGGTGAAATCGTGTTCGAGGCAGAACTCCACCATGTCCTCGGCTTCCATGTCGTTGAGACCTTTCATCATCACCATGTTGATTTTAATCGGCGCAAAGCCGGCGGCTTTGGCGGCCATCAGCCCCTTGAGCACCTTGTCCAGCTTGCCCTGGGTGATCTGCCGGAAGACTTCAGGACGCAGGCTGTCGAGACTGACATTGATGCGCCTGATGCCGGCCTGTTTTAAATCCGCAGCGTATTTGTCCATGCGCGTGGCGTTGGAGCTGAGGGAAAGATCGTGAATGCCGGGCAGGGCGGCGAGGGTCTGGCTGAGTTCGGCAATGCCCTTGCGCACCAGCGGTTCACCGCCGGTCAGACGCACCCGGCGGACGCCCAGTTCGCCAAAGGCGCGGATCACGCGCTCGATTTCCGCAAAGGTGAGCCAGTCTTCGGGTTCTTCAAAATCCTTGAATCCCTGCGGCATGCAGTAGAAGCAGCGCAGATCACAGCGATCCGTCACCGAGAGGCGGACATATTCTATTTTTCTACCGAAAGGATCGGTAAGTTCAGTTTGCATGATTGTTACCTGCTCTGGTCTGCCACTGAGTATATACCAGTAAATCGCGGCTGTGCTGCAAAAACCCCCAATATGCTACTTCAGTAGTATGGCCTATCACCCTATTTATTAGTGGGATACGGGACATTGATCGGGGTCAATTAAGCTTTTTCCTTTTTTTGAACGGGAGGCGGATATGTCAGAATGACAGGCGGGATTGGCTGCGGGTATGATGTTGTCGCTAATGTTTTCGCGATGGAGGATGGGATGATGAAAAAGTGGATGTTGATGGGACTGGTTGTCTTTGCGCCTGCTTATGTTTTGGCGGGTGGAGCCGGGCTGAATGAGCGCGCGCAGCAAAGCCGGGTGGTAGTGAAAGCCTTCATGGGTGAGCTTAAGCATGAATTAAAATCCGCCCTGAAAATGGGCGGCGCGGAGGCCGGTATCGAGGTTTGCAAGCAGCTGGCGCCGGCGCTGGCCGAAGCGCAGTCGAAGAAAACCGGCTGGCGCGTCGGGCGCACCAGCCTCAAGCCCCGCAATCCCGATAATGCTCCGGATGTCTGGGAGACAAAGGTGTTGAAAAACTTTGAGGCGCGCAAGGTGGCCGGTGAAGATCCTGGAAAAATAGAGTTTTACGAATTCACGCATCTGCAGGGGAAACCGGTGTTCCGGTATATGAAGGCGATCCCAACGGCGGAAAAACCCTGTCTGGTTTGTCACGGTGAGTCTGTCAAAGCGAACATCCGCGCCAAACTGGATGAGCTTTATCCGCAGGATAAGGCGCGCGGCTATCGCGCGGGTGATATTCGCGGGGCGTTCAGTATCATTCAGCCGCGTTAAGCGCTCTCTCATTAGTTCAGTCCATTGCCCCATTCAAGGGCTTGAGTGGCGCACGCGACTCAGCGGCGTGATAATCCCTTTCTCTTTTTACGATAATTAACGGGGTGTAATCATGAAGTTAATACTGTTGGGCGGCCCGGGCGCCGGTAAAGGCACACAGGCCAATTTCATCAAGGAAAAATTTGGCATTCCTCAGATCTCGACCGGCGACATGCTGCGCGCTGCGGTCAAGGCGGGAACCCCGCTGGGACTGGAAGCTAAAAAAATCATGGATGCAGGTGGTCTGGTTTCCGATGACATTATTCTGGGGCTGGTGGAAGAAAGGCTGAAAGAACCCGATTGCGCCAACGGTTATTTGCTCGATGGTTTTCCGCGCACCATTCCTCAGGCGGAAGGCATGAAGGCTCGCGGCATCAATGTCGAGCATGTGCTGGAAATCAATGTCGATGATGATGAAATTATTAAACGCATGAGTGGTCGTCGCGTACATCCGGGTTCCGGCCGCACCTATCACATCGTCTTTAATCCGCCGAAGGTGGAGGGCAAGGATGATGAAACCGGTGAAGATCTGATCCAGCGTGATGATGATCAGGAAGATACCGTGCGCAAGCGCCTGTCGATTTACCACGAACAGACCGAGCCGCTGGTTGAATTCTATTCCAGTTGGGCCAAGGCCGGTGGCGACGGCGCGCCCAAATATGCGCGGGTTGAAGGCGTTGGTAGTGTAGAAGAAATTCGTGATCGCTGTTTTGCCGCACTGGGAGTATAAGCCTGCTCAAGTTACAGGTGCGGCGAAAGCCGTACCTGCAGGCGAATATTATCAGGCGTACTCGGTGCCGTAGTTGAGCGCGCTAATCAGATCCGGGGTTTCCTTTCTTTCCGGCAGGTAGCGGCCCAGCGTCAGTATCTGCCGCTTGTCGCGCTTGCTCGGCGAGGCCGCCATATGCACCCAGGCCGGCTGCCCGTAGCCTGCGCCGAATTCATGAATCACCTGATCGATGTCCAGTTCATTGATGCGCAGACAGACGTAGGCGAACAGGTAAAAGTTGGCGTTTACATCCTCGCGCAAGGGACGACCGGTAACCGCCTGCACCCGCTTACTGATTTTCGCGCGAATACGGCGGGTGCTTGGATGAGTGAGAAAGCGATCCGGCAATTGCACATCAGCGGCCTGACCGTGCATGTGCTGGGAGCTTTTCGAGCCGCCGATTTTGCTATTCAAACTGGGGTAGCGATAACCGCTGATAATGCGCAAAGGCACGCCCAGCACGTCGCGAATCGGTTGCAGGGTGGTGCCACACAGATAGGCCAGATTCGCGACAATATTTTCCGGTGGGTTGAACTGTTCTTCGGCGATCTCATCATCGCGTTCAGCGGTGCTGGAACGCAGAAATTCGTTCAGCGTGAAATTTTTTGACAGACGTTGGTTGAGATTCATTCTCCCGGCTCCCTGATGAATTTATTCGGCGGATGGTTTGGGCGTTGATTCCGCTTATTGCCAGTCATCCTCATCCCAGAAATCGCCGGAATCCGTGAACTCGTCATACTCCGGTTTGGTTTTACGTTTCTTTTCTTTTTCTTTCTGTAATTCCACGCGCGCCTGTTGAAGTTTTATTTCAGCTTCGCTGCGCCGGGCGGCGGCTTCGGTTTCCTGCTTTTTAACATCGCCGGTTTTCCAGGTGTCGGCAACCTGCATCAGGGCGCGACCGCCAAACCAGAAGCCGAAGATGGCGAGAAAGATCTGCCACAGTTCTTTGGGGATGGCGCCGAGATTTTTACTAAGCTCATCACCGCTGACATGGCCGAACATGATCAGGGTAATGATGATCAGTGACCAGTAGGTGATGACGGGACGAACCGAGGATCGGAAGGCGCGCATGAACGGTGACTGCAGTTCCGCGTCGCCCTCGTATTTGAGCATGAAGTCACGGAATTCCGACTGCGGTTTGCGCATTTCCTCCAGCAGCTTGAGCCGGATGCCGGCTTCAGTTTCCTGCTTCAGAAGTTCAAATTCCTTGCGGCTGATTTCCATTTTATCAGACTGTGATTTCCACTTAAAAGCCGCATCAAAAATCGGACTGAGAACCGAAGTGACGATAGTTGAAATATTCATTGCAACTCTCCCTGGCGATGATGTTTATGTGATTTTTATTACCCGTTTCTCCGGCAACTTATCAAGCCCGACCGGGCAAAGCAAGTATTTGTCATGTTTATGAAAAGCGTGCCGATTATAAAATCGTGGCATGAATTTCGTATGTATTTGCATACGGTGTTGCAGGATTAAAATGAATGGACGGGTGACAATGATAAAAAAATGGACAGTTTCATTTGCGCTAAAACATGCTGTTTTTATTGGCGCGGGAATATTTCTATCCGCCTGTGGCGGACAGGCGGATGATCGAAAGGCGGAGTCCGGCAGAATCCTGCCGCCGCCCGGCATGCATGTGTACAAGGATCCGCAAACCGGTGAATTCATTGCGCAACCTGCAGTAGAACAGGCAGCGGAGCAGGCGAGCGTGCGCGTGCAGGCGCCATCCCGCCAGCAGGCCAATCATGCCGATGATGGACGTGAAGCAGAACAGGCGCAGGAATATGAGGCGCCTGTGGTGGGCGGGGGCGTGTTGATGGATCTTCCCGCCCCCTATTCCGAGCCGCAGGAATAGCGCCATTTACGCTTTTGTTGCTCATTCACTGTCTGCCGGTCTTCGTCGTTCGACGAGTATTTCCCTGTTGATGTTTTTGTTATTGCTGTTTCCATCGCCTTCATTGCAGGCGGCGGCGAGCATCGTCGTGGTGAACGCCGATGGCGATGATGAAGGTTTTAACGACAGTAGCGCCTTTTCCGCCAGCGGCAATAATTCAGCGATCACACTGGGGCAGGCGCGACTCAACGCCCTGCAATATGCGGCGGATCTGATCGCGCGAGTGATCAATAGTGATGTCGAGATCAAGATCAGCGCGCAAATGAATGCACTGGGAGGCACGAGCAGCAGCGCGACGCTGGGCTCGGCCAGTCCCACCAGCGTGGTGCGGGATTTTACCAATGCGCCGGTCGCCTCAACCTGGTATCCCATGCCGCTGGCGGAAAAATTGCTGGGCGCCAATATCAACAGCGGTAATGAAATCAATATTACCTTTAACCTCGATATCGATGGCGATAGCGTACTGGGAAGCACGGGTTGGTACTATGGGCTGGACGGATCGCCGGGTTCCGATATCGACATGGTTACCGTGGCTCTGCATGAGCTGATTCACGGGCTGGGCTTTGGCGGTTATGTCACCCTTTCCACCGGGGAAAAACTGCTGGGGCTGGATGACGCCTATATGCGCCTGCTTGAACATCACGGCGCCGGGGTGGCGGACTATCCTTCCATGAGCAATGCGCAACGGGTGACTGCGAGCACGGCAACCGGTGATCTGCACTGGACCGGGGCGGCGCTCACCGCCGCCAGCAGCAGTTTGACCGCCGGGGTCTCCGGCGGGCATGTGGAAATATATGCGCCTTCACCACAGGAGTCGGGTTCCTCCACCTCACACTTCAGCACCAGTTTGTCGCCGAATGAACTGCTCGAACCAAGCTATACCGCCGCAAATCACGATCCGGGACTGGCCGCGCAATTACTGAGCGATGTAGGCTGGGGAGCGATTAATACGGATAGCAATACGGTTGATCTGGTGGTGACCCAGAGTCCGTCAGCCAGTGATGTCGAGCAGGGAGCCGAGATCAGTTATACCCTGACGATTGCCAATAATGGCGGCTTTGACGCTACCAGTGGATTTTTAACCAACCTGCTGCCGGAGGGCGCGACATTTGTTTCCGCCAGCAGTTCTCAGGGAAGCTGCAGCCACGCCAATGGCGTGGTCTCCTGCGCCCTCGGCAATTTGATGGGCGGTGGCGGCAGTTATACCGTCACCATCAGCGCGACGATGGACGCGGCGGGAAGTATGACGAATACGGCGATTGTGCACAGCGTCAATCCGGAGGCCTCGTCGGCGGATAACGTCAGCGTGTCCAGCCTCAGCGTTGCCGCGATGCAGGGCGGCGGTGGGAGCGGAGGGTGCTTTATCGCCACCGCCGCCTGGGGCAGTGATATGCAGAACGAGGTGCGCTATTTACGCGCCTTCAGAGATAATTATTTGCTCACTAACCGGCCGGGGCGCTGGTTTGTGCGCCAGTATTACCGCTACAGCCCCCCGCTGGCGGATTTTCTGCGCCGACATTCCCGTCTGCGTTCGCTGGTGCGTGCGGGCTTGACGCCGTTGGTGGCGCTGAGTCGTTATTTGCTCCGCGAGGATCAGTTGCCGACCCATTCTCAGGATGAAGTCCGCTCAAGATCCGGGGAGAAATGAATCTCTGTTTTGGGCTACAATAGCCGGCTATGAATATGAAATACAAAACAGATGATTTGCGCATCACTGCGCTGAAAGAGGTGATCCCTCCGGTTCAGCTGCATCAGGATTGTCCGCTTACCGAGACCGCCAGCCGGCTGATATTTGAAACCCGCACCGCGATTCACAATATCCTGCGCGGCAAGGATGATCGCCTGTTGCTGATCGTCGGTCCCTGCTCGGTGCATGATCCGAAAGCGGCGCTGGAATATGCCGGAAAACTGAAACAGCTGCGAGACGAGCTGCAGGAGGATCTGCTGATCGTAATGCGCGTGTATTTTGAAAAACCCCGGACCACGGTTGGCTGGAAAGGCCTGATCAATGATCCGGATCTGGACGAGAGTTTTCAGATCAACAAGGGGCTGCATCTGGCGCGCAAATTACTGCTGGATATAAACAATGCCGGGGTGCCGGCGGCGACGGAATTTCTGGATCTGATCACGCCGCAATATGTGGCCGATCTGATCAGCTGGGGCGCGATTGGCGCGCGCACAACGGAAAGTCAGGTGCATCGTGAACTGGCCTCCGGTCTGTCCTGCCCGGTGGGGTTTAAAAACAGCACCGACGGCACCTTGAAAGTGGCGATTGACGCCATCGGCGCCGCTGGTCGGCCGCATAATTTCCTCTCGGTCACCAAGGCCGGCAACTCGGCTATTTTCGCCACCACCGGCAATGAAGACTGTCATATTATTTTGCGCGGCGGCCGCAAGCCCAACTATGACGCCGGCAGCGTGGCGCTGGCGGTCAACGAGCTGGAAAAAGCCGGGCTGGATCCGGCCTTAATGATTGATTTCAGTCACGCCAACAGTCAGAAAGATTATGCCCGCCAACTGGAGGTGGGGCGTGATGTGGCGCAACAGATTGCCGGGGGCGACACGCATATCATCGGCGCGATGATTGAAAGTCATCTGGTGGAAGGCCGGCAGAATAACAGCGCGGATCAGGAATTGGTCTACGGTCAGAGCATTACCGATGCCTGTCTGGGCTGGGACGCCAGCGAAACACTGATGCGGGAACTGGCGGGCGCGGTGCAGGCGCGGCGCAAGCAGTAGCGAAAGTCTATTCGCAGAGTCAACGTAACAGGCCGGCGTCCTGATCGAGGTGCGGGTATCAGGGTGCGGCGATCTGATCCGCATAATCGCAGGGTTCAGTGTTTTCCACACCCAGCCAGCCCAGCGCCTCACGATGATTTTCAAACAGGTTCACTTCGATATTGGCGATCTGCGAAAGAGTTTTATGCAGGTCGGCGAGTTTTTTAGCTTCGTTATTCTTCGTGACGATAGCGGTGTGTATTTTCCCCCGTCCCGCCCCATAGGCCAGATTAATATGCGCGAGACGGTGAATGTCCTGTTCGGTAAGCTGGATGTTTTCCAGTTCTCGGGTAAGAATCATATGACGCAGATCTGATTTTAATAAATCGCCGTGATTCTTGATCAGCCAGAAAGCGTAGTCCGTGAACTCATCGGCGGTTACGCAGCCACTGGCGACCGCAATCACCGTTAAACCTTCATCAAAGACCTTATATTCCAGTGCCATAGCCGGGAGCCATCAACTTCAGTTATTTTAAGTACAGGAAATATATAACCCAATCAGGCGGGATTCAAGGGAGCCTCTTACAGAAAACTTTAGTGGTGGTTTGATGAAAATGAAATAAAGCGACCAAGCAACACCAGACCGCCAAGCAGCAGTGGCAGGCTGGCGGGTAAAGGTACAGCAGTGCTGGTCAGGCTGAGATCATCGAGATACCAGGCGCGATTGAGACCGCTGTCATCAAGGCTAATAATACTCAGGCTGCGAAGGGTGTCATCGGCATCATAGGCGCCAAAATAAATGGGGGTGAGTTCAGCTTCGGCGCCAAGACGGATATCGAAAATCCGGATACCGGCAGACTGAAAGTCAGCGCTAACGCGAATTGATTCCTGGTTGCGAAGATCCTCTCCATAAAAACCAAACCCGGTGATGCGCCGAGTGGGATCGGTAAAATTCAGCGTAGCGGCTGAATAAGCGCCATTTGCGCCACTCATCGCCTGCGTGCCGGAAACAGGGGCGAGGCCGGGGATAATAGTGGTGGCGTTGAACTGTATGCCATCAAATTCACCAATCAGAGAATCCGCCGCCGTATAGCTGCCGGTGGGAAAGCCGCTATCAACTTCAAAATCATAGCGGCGCTGATCGGCGCCAATGGCGGTAAAGTCCGCTTCGTTGTTATAAGTGATAAGGATCGCCTGAGCGGAAAAAGATAGCAGGCTCAGAAGAAGAGGTAATAAAGTGCGTAAGATCATGGTCAGCATTCTCCTTGCTCATAATTTAACCACTGCTTGCCGGGAAAGTACATATAACTTTTGGCGGAAATCCGGCGATATCGTTTATCCCGTTGGATACTTATGCTTGAGATGAATGCCGCCGGTGTTTCAAAAGTCACGTTGCGCCAGCAGGTTCAGGGCAGATTCAGGTTCGCCACCTCGTTGGAAAATTGCTGATAAATAGCGGTGAGCGCCTGACCAAAGGCGTTGGCGGTGTCCGCCATGTTCATACTTGCCGCCGTTATATTCTGGCGGTAACGCCGGTGTACGAGGATGCGTTGGCTGCGGTTATCACGCAGTAGCAGCTCCAGCTCCACCTGAGCTTCGGCGGCGTTGCCGCGCAGGTAGCGTTCAAAATGAAAGAGTTCGCCTTCAAGTCGGAAGTCAGCCGGCGTGTCGGAACGGTACCGGTGCTGACTGTGAGCAAGGTTTTTCTGTTGCAGATAAGCAAGCAGGTGTTGCTGTATCAGCGAGGTCGGGGCATTGACCCAGAAATAATAATGATAGGGGCTGACTTCCAGCGGCTGTTGTTCGCGCACGAAAAGAATGGCGCGTTCATGCAGCATGCCGCTGGTCTGAATAGCCGTGACTTCCAGCGTGCCGGGAAGTTGCGGCGCCGGGCGGGGCGTGATCGGGGCAACAGCCGGCAGACGGTAATAATGATCGCGGGGAATGTCGACGCCGCCACCGCCCATGCAGGCGTTAAGCAGCAGACTGACGCTCAGGAGCAGAAAAATATTTTGGAGAACTCGCATGGTTTATTCCTTTTTCTCAACGGGAGGCTTGCTGCTGATAATGGCTGAAGGATTGCGGCGCAGCTCGCGGGTGAATTCATTCATGTTGCGGGTTGAGGTATTTAGATTATGAACAATGGCGTTCATGTTTTGTGACAGGGTTTCCAGACTCCTGCGCATATCGATAACCGCCTGACGAATATCGTCGCTGTTGTCGTCGAGCAAATGGTGAGACTGGTTCAACAGGTGATCGACTTTCTCGCCGGTTTCGTTCAGATGGCGGGTGAGGGTGATCAGGCTTTCTGACATGGTGTTTGCGTTTTTGAAAAGACTGTGCAGGTGTTGGCGATTTTCTGCATTGATGAGCTCGTTCAGGCGCATGGCGGACTCATTCAGACTCACCAGCAGGCTGCTGGTGTTTTCGGTAATGTGTGGAATTTTAGTATTCAGATCCTTTCCAATCGTATTCAAATAGTGACTGAGCTTGTTCAGCAGCGGGCGAATATCGCCATCGGCCAGTTCTTCAAATTCGCCGGACAGGCGATTCATTATCGCCATCATATCAATAGCCGGCAGGCCTTTAATCGTATCGCCGGGGGAAAGCATGGTCTTATTATCGCCCTCACGAATTTCAATGGTTTTCTCCGCGAGAATGCCGGGGGAAACAATCTGTGCGGTGCTGTCAGAGGGAATGGCCCAGCCGTGGCGAATACCCAGGGTGATGTGGTAACGGGTTTCAGTTTCGTTGCGCACCGGTTCGACGCTTTCAATTTTACCGATTTTATAACCGCCGTAGGTCACGGTGGTGCCATCGTGAATACCGGAGATATCGGTGTAACTGACATAATAAATATCGGTGGCGTCACCGCGACCGGAAATATATAACAATGAGCCAATCAGCAGCGCCAGCATGGCCAGCACAAAACTGCCGACAGCGAGATAATTGATGTGATCCTTTTTCATTTTATTTCCAGTAATTCCCGTGTAATCAAATGCCTGTCAGACGTTCCAGATATTCATCGGTATCGATGGCGTCATCGCGCGGCAGACGATTCAGCAGACTTTGAATGCGTGGGTTGTCCGAGTTTCTGACCGCCTCCACCGTATCGGTCATCAGGATCACGCCCTGATCCAGTACGGTAATGCGATCGGCGATTTTAAAGGCGCTTTCCAGTTCGTGGGTGACGACAACGATGGTGATGTTCATAACCTGACGCAGGCGCAAAATAAGTTCATCCAGTTCGACCGCGGCGACCGGATCCAGTCCGGCGGAAGGTTCGTCGAAAAACAGCAACCGGGGATCCATGACGATGGCGCGCGCGAGTGCGGCGCGTTTGATCATGCCGCCGGAAAGTTCGGCGGGCATCAGATGTTCAAAACCGGCGAGGTTGACGACTTCAAGTTTCATGCGCCCCATGATGCGCATGGTGTTTTCATCCAGTTCGGTATGCTCGCACAGTGGCAGCACCACGTTTTCTTCGACGCTCATCGAGCCGAACAGCGCGCCGCCCTGAAAGGCCACGCCCATTTTTTTACGCAGATCGAACATTTCCTTTTCGCTGCTCTGGGTGATGTCGATGCCGAGGAGTTTGATGCTGCCCCGGGTCGGGGTGTTCAGTCCCAGCAGGTGGCGCAGCAGAGTGCTCTTGCCCGAACCGCTGCCGCCCATGATCACCATGATCTCGCCATGACGAACATTGAGGCTGACATCTTTCAGGATCTGACGCTCACCGTAATGGGCGTCCAGATGCTGAACCTCGATGGCGTATTCACTGTGATCGGCGGCAGGCATAGGCTCAGGCAAAATTCAGAAAGTAGGTGAAAATCATATCGGCGATGACGATAAAAGTAAGCGACATGACCACCGAACGAGTGGTGGCGCGGCCGACGCCTTCCGCACCGCCGCGCACCTGAAAACCATTGCTCACCGACACCAGCACGATGATGGCGGCGAACACCAGACTTTTGATCAGCCCCTGGGCGATATCGTCCCAGGCGAGGATATCGGCGCAACGTTCAAAATAAATCGCCAGCGTGATTTTCAATTCGATGATGGAATACAGACCGCCACCGAGCAGGCCCATGAAATCGCCGAGGATGGTGAGCGCGGGAATGCTGATCATCATCGCCAGCAACAGGGGCGCGGTAATGTAGCGCACCGGATTGATGCCGATGACGCGCAGGGCATCGATTTCCTGTGATTCGAGCATGGTGCCGATGCGTGCGGTGATGGCCGAGCCGGAACGTCCGGCGATCATGATGCTGACGATCAGCGGTGCGAACTCGCGGGTGATGGCGATGGCGATGCCGACGATGACCTTTGATTCCGCACCAAAGGTTTTCAGGGTTTGTATGCCCTGTATCGCCATCATTACGCCGATCGCCAGCGTGATAATGGTAATGATGGGAATGGCGTGAACGCCGATGCGCATGGCTTCCGCGAAAATGCTGCGCATGCGCACGGGCTGCTGTTGTCGTCGACCGAAGAGCAGCCAGTAAAAACTCTCCGCCAGCATGCTGGAGACATAGCCGAATTCTTCGATAGCGGCAACGGTTTTGCGGCCGACGTTTTCAACAAAACGAAAGACGGGACGCAGGGCCGGGGTTTGCGCTGCATTGCTCATTCGCAGACGCGCCTAAAGTTGGTCGGCGTCAGCTACGCTGGCAATGATGGGGAAGACTTTATCCAGTCGCGAGAGTTGCAGAATTTGCATTGCCGCCTCACTGACGCCCATGAGCGCGAACTTCAGATCATGGGTGCGCGCATGTTGAAAGCCCTCGACCAGACTGGCGACGCCGGAGCTGTCGATATAACTGACATCGGCGAGATCCACCAGCACATGATTCTTGTCCCCCAGATACTTGAGGATGATTTCTCTGGCCTTCGGTGAATAATGCAGATCAACTTCGCCGGACAGCGCCACAATCGTGAAGCCGTTTTCTGAGCGTGTCGTACATTCCATTTGTTATCCCTGATCACGTTGTTTGTTCATGTCTATTTTCAGTTCCAGCAGGTTGCCGGCATTATCGGGCGGCTCAAGGAACTGCATGCTATCCATCACGGATTGAATAATATGTATGCCAAGTCCGCCGGGGCGGACATCATCAAGAATGCGTGACTGGCATTTGGTTATATCGACCGGAGAGGCAAAATCTATAAGGTGAAAAACAAGGAAATTGTTTTCCTGCAATATCTCGATAATGATTTCGCCGTCTGTGCGACCGTAATAGGCGTGTTGCATAATATTCATACAGGCTTCGTTGACCGCGAGAATGGCATCATTGACGCAGTCATCGCTGCAGCCCTGTTGTTGCATGACTTCCCGCAACCAGTTACGGATAGTCTGCAACTCCAGAGTATCGGAGCTGAATGTGCGTTGGGCTAATGATTCAGGCATGTGGTCTTTTTCCCTCGATTAACATGATGGTAATGTCATCATGCAGGGTCGCGGAGGCGGCGCTGAATTTCTCGACGATGGTTTGCAGTTGTTCTTTGGGCGCAAGTTCATGCAGGGACATGATTAACTGTTGCAGGCCTTCCAGCCCCAGCATCTCAGCGCCTTCCTGCAGATAGCCTTCGGTCGCGCCATCGGAGAAAAGATAAAGACAGTCATTTTCTCCGAGCTGAACATCCGGCGCCAGTGGAAATGGAACCTTCGGCATAATGCCCAGCGGTGAGGCGGTGGCTTCGATTGCCTGCACTTCTTTTCCCGGACTGAACAACAGCGCCGGCGGGTTGCCCGCATTGGCCATTTTCAATGCGCCGGTTTTGGGATCATAAATGCCGGCGATCATGGTGACGAACATGCCCCGGATTGCGGTTTCACACAGCTCATTATTGATATGCGCCAGCAGTTTGTCCGGTTGGTGGATATGCTTGCCCAGACAGTGAAACAGGCTGCTGGTTTTGGCCATGAGCAGGGCGGCGTAGACACCCTTGCCGGAGACATCGGCAAGATTAAAATAAATGCGTCCGTCTTTGAGTACGAAGTAGTCGTAAAAGTCACCGGAAAGCTGGCGGGCGGAAACATTCAGGCCGGTAATCGGGAAATCGTCACTGAGTTCTTTGGGCAGCAGGCTTTCCTGAATTTCACGCGCCAGTTGCAGTTCGGCCTCCAGCTCGGCGGCCAGCGCGTCGCGTTCTTTTAGAGTTTGTTCCAACTTCCAGGTCAGTTCCTGATAACTCAGATTGGCTTCGGCCAGTTTGACATTGGCCTCGCGCATGATTTGTTCGAATTCGGGCTGGCTTTCGATATTCAGGCCCAGCGAGCGGGCGGCGACATCCATTTCCTCGGACAGGGTATTGAGACAGGCGCTGATAGCGTCTTCTTCCATTGCACAGTGTGTTTGCAGCAATTGCTGAGTGCGGTTGAGAACCGTGGATTTGTCCGTGGCGTTGAACACCGCATTCATCCAGTCCGCGCAGTGCAGTATGTGGCAAAGCGACTGCTGGTTTTGATCCAGATCGGCGTTGTCGCAGTCGTGATGATGGCCCAGCGCCTGCCCCAGTTCTTCGGGGAGATCCCAGGCGTTCGCCAGCAGGGTGATCACTTCGGTGTGGCTGTGAGCAAAATATTGTTGTTCGGCGGACAGGCGGGCTTCCGGATCGAGGCCGCGCAACTCATCCCAGTACAGAGCCATTTCCGGGCGCAGATAAAACAGCACCAGCAGGCCGAAGTCCTGCAACAGACCGGCGGTAAAGCAGTTGTCCGGATCCTGTTTCAGATAGGGCGCGAGCAGCTTGGCGCTGACCGCGCGGCGCAGGGAATCTTCCCAGTAGATCTGGGTGTCGAGACCGGGAATGGCGTCTTTGCCGATCGCATCGCGCACCGACAGGCAGAGCACCAGATTGCGCAGGGTGCGCTGACCGAGAATGGTGACCGCATGGCTGAGTGATTGCACCTTGCGGGACAGACCGAAAAAGGGGGTGTTAACGACGCGCAGTAATTCAGCCGTCAGCACGGGATCTTTTTCCGCCAGCACCGACAGCGCGGTGCTGCTGACATCGTCCTGAGAACAGGCGCGCAGGATCTGCAGGGCCGCCTGTGGCGGTGAGGGCAGATCAGAGGGCTTGAGCTGGTCGAGAGTAGCGGGCTGGCTCATTTTTCTCCGTCAGTAATGGTAAAATATTTTTTCAGGCATCGTTCGCGTGCCATTTCTTTATCGGCGCGTCGGCCGAAAACTTTGTAGTGAAATGAGAGGAATATGGAAGATAAACAGATTATTGAGCTGGAATCCCGGCTGGCTTTTCAGGAGCACAGCCTTGTCGAGCTGAATGAGATTGTCACCGATCAGCAGGGGCAGATTGATCGGTTGCTGGCTGCGGTGGAATTGCTGGATGCGCGTCTGAGCCTGATGGCGACAGAGAGGAGCGGAGAAACGGAGAGCAGGCCGGAGGATGAGAAACCGCCTCATTACTGATTGCCATTCATCCGGTGTCGGAGTCAAATCCGCAGGATTTGACTCCGACACTTTCGACAAAAAAATGCCGGTAAATTTACCGGTTAATGTTCAGGGAGGATAAAACGCTTCAGCATTGTTCCCAGGGCAGTTTGTGATAACGCCAGCCGCCCAGATTGCCGCGTTGATGATGCTCGTCCAGATCGCCTTCGAAACCTTCATCAACATGATAAATATCACTAAAGCCGGCCTCGATCAGCGCCTTGCCGGCTTCTTTTGAGCGTTTGCCGCTGCGGCAGATCAGGATAATCGGCGCGCTGCCTTCCTCGATATCGCTGATTTTTCCGCCCAGCATCAGCATCCGGGCTTCAGAGACAAAGTGTGGATTCACTTCCCAGTCGGGTTCGTCAATCCAGGCCAGATGCACCGCGCCTTTGGGATGACCGACGAACAGATATTCCATGGTTGAGCGAATATCCACCAATACGGCGCGGGGATTGCTTTGCAATAGCTCCCATGCCTCGGTCGGGCTGAGATCTTTTAGGGCGGTGCTCATGTCAGGCCTGTTTTTGCCGGATTAGATTAAGGTGGTGAGTCTAAATTAAACCAATGATAACATCAATATCCATATAAAAAAAATATATAACAGTAAGCCTTACCCTGATAGCAATGCGGGCATTTTGGGTTTTCTCCCTTTTGAGAAGCTTGAATTTTCGGCGAGCCGCCCAAACTCATGGCCTGAAC
>WFVC01000141.1 GCA_015491815.1 Gammaproteobacteria bacterium
GGTCGAGGCGCTGCAATCCTTTGCCGGTGCGGTTTGTGTGGTCTCCCATGATCGATTTCTGTTGAACATGGTGGCCGACGGTTTCTATCTCGTCGACGGAGGACGCGTCGAGGAATTTAAAGGGGATCTGGACGATTATCGGGATTGGCTGCAGGAACAGGCGCGGGAAGTTCGGGTTGGGGGCGATAGTAGCGCAAACCGTAAACGCAAACGCCAGCAGGCGGCCGAACAGCGGCGAACGTTGGCGCCGCTGCGCAATGAACTGAAAAAACTGGAAAAGCAGCTTGCCACCGCCACAGAAGCGCTGGAGGAAGTGAATAGCCGCCTGCAGGATGAAGCCATGTATGATTCTGAAAATAAATCCGCGCTGGTGGAAGCCCTGAAAAAACAGGGCGCCCTGCAGCAAGAAGTTGATTTACTGGAAGAAAAATGGCTACAGGGCAGCGAAGAGCTGGAGCAATTCAGCTAAATAGCTGTTCCTAATTCCAGTACACTTTAGAAATTGCCGTTCGTCCTAGCTTGTCGAAGGACAAATAGATTAAGCACTCTATTCACCGCATTTCCACGCTCATGGTTCGACCCTTCGTCAGGCTCAGGACTTCACCACGAACGTGGAAATTCACAAGTGATCTGGAATTAGGAACACTTATTTAGTCTATAAAAACTGCCTTTTTCTACTTTCATTTGCGGCTATTCAGGCTATGCTTATTAGCTGATTCTGCGCAGCTTAAAAAATAATGGAAAAAATACAGGAATTACCGGACTACGCTGTCAGGGAGTCAGTCTCTTCTATTGTTCATATTCGCAAATTTCTAACACTCTCTATCGGTATTATTGTTGTGGTGGTGGGGTCAGGGATTGCGGTATTTACCTCAATTGATGAGCTGGCGACTCTGGTGCCTTTTGAAATGGAGCAAAGCTTGTCGCGTCCCTACGCCAGCACCTTGCCCGGCGTTTCTTCCAACACAGGAATGATTAGTACCTATATGCAGGCTCTGAGTAATAAGCTCATGGCCGTGCAGGATTTGCCGGCCGGCATGCAGGTAACAGTGCATTATGTTGATTCAAATGAGGTCAGCGCTTTCTCAACTGTCGGTGGTCATATTTTTATTTCTCGGGGAATACTGGAAAAGCTGCCGCATGAAAATGCGTTAATGATGTTGCTGGCGCATGAGATTGCCCATATTAAATACCGTCATCCACTGAAGGGATTAGGCAAGGGCGTCGTGGCCAGCCTGATGTTGAGCATGCTGTTCGGCACGTCCTATAGCGATACCGTTGATAAAGTTTTTCATGACGCCGGCCTGCTGACAGTATTGAAGTTCAGCCAGCAACAGGAAATTGTGGCGGATGAAGAAGGTATGCGAATCTATTATCGCTATTACCGACATCGCAATGGAATTGCAGATCTCTATCGCATGGTTGAAAGTAATCAGCTACAGGCAAGCACCGATTTAACCTATTCGTTTGCGCAGTCGGATATGTCACAAAGAATGAAAAATATAAAACAGCATTTTGTAAAAAAAATGCTTAACAAGCAGCATGCTGTGATTCCTTTTCCCCCTTCGATAAAGGCGAAGTTGCACCCTGAAAACCCCTGATAAATATCGAAGAATAGGGGTTTTAAGTCGATTACTTTCTCTCCCTGTATTTATTCCTGATAATATTATTTTTTCTAATCCGCAATAAAGAGATTAATGCGTGCTTTGATATCGATCAATGTCGCCATTAAGAAGCGGGATAAACTGCACAATCCAATTATATATAGCGAAGAATGAAATCTTAATATGAATATTGAAGAACCAAAAAACACCCAGATAACAAAAGGTTTTGCTCTGTTTGCGCTGGGCTTTCGTCCCTTTTTTCTGTTCGCGGGTTTAAGCAGCCTGCTGCTGATTATGTCCTGGTTAATGGTTCTGGCTGGCGGGAAAAATATCACGGAGTATTATTCCGGTAATTACTGGCACTCCCATGAAATGCTGTTTGGATTTGTTGCTGCGGTTGCGGCTGGTTTTCTACTCACTGCTGTGCGTAACTGGACTGGCATCCAGACCCTGTGTCATACCCCGCTGGCGCTGTTGGCATTACTCTGGTTGTTAGGACGACTGCTTCCACTCTCGCTTTGGTCATTACCGGGGTGGTTGATTGCGATTGTTGATATTAGTTTTTTACCCGCTGTAGCGTTGGCTATCGCCGTTCCGTTGCGGGCAAAATCACAATTCTCCAATTACATTTTTCCTGTTCTATTACTGATGATGACGCTGGCAAATTTATTGACCCATTTACAGTACCTGAACTTGACTGAGAACACGGCGAATATCGGTATCAGTCTGATGCTATATCTGGTGGTTACCCTGATCATGATTATGGGAGGACGGGTGATCCCCTTTTTCAGTGAACGCGGGGTAAGCGGCCTGCAGATTCAAAGTTGGCCGTTAATTGAAAAAATAGCGCCGTACAGTATTGGCGCCGTGGCGTTAGTTGCTTCCTTTATACCGGATTCGATGGTGCTCACGCCGGTTGCCCTGTTTGCCGCCGGCGTACATGGTGTTCGGATCTATGGCTGGTATGATAAAAAAATATGGTCAGTGCCGATGGTCTGGATTCTGCAACTGGGCTATGTCTGGCTGGTTGTCGGCCTATTGCTGCTGGCCTTAACGCCTCTGGCGATAGGTTCCCGGGAGTTTGCCGTGCATGCGTTGACCGCCGGTGGCATTGGCCTGATAACGCTGGGAATGATGGCGCGGGTGGCGCTGGGGCATAGTGGTCGTGAGATTGCCGCCAGTCGTCCCGTGTTCTGGGCTTTTGTGTTGATCAGTCTGGCGCCGGTGTTTCGGGTTATTCTTCCCCTGTTGATGCCGGACTGGTATTTGCCGAGTTTGATGCTGTCCGGTGGTTTATGGGCTGCGGCCTTTCTTTTGTTTAGTCTGGTTTATTTGCCAATCTTAATCCGTCCACGGATTGATGGTCGCCCGGGGTAAAACCTTTTTATTTGTATTGCCTTGTATCCAGATCAGGTTTTATCTGTTAGATAGTTCTTAAGGTTCCTCCTTCTATACCGATATTCTTTAGGTAGCGTCAGACTTTGCCATCATTAATGAATTTAAGAAATCAGCCAATAGATGAAAGATTAACATTCCCTAATATGTCTGCCCATTAAGGATATATAAAAACATGGAGAATTTACCGCAGCCCGGATTTATGCAAGAGCATTTTTTTGCAAGTCTTATGACCCGGATAAAACAGGCAGAAACAGATGAGAGCTATGTTCTGTTATTACGTTTTGATCTTGACGGATTCAGAAAGTTAAACGAACAAGCTGGTTACCGGGAAGGCGATAGGGTTCTGAACATATTGTCTTCAAGGATAGATGATTTGCCTGACGACAATGAGCAGCTTTGCTGGCTGGGTGCGGATGAGTTTGCATTGATGCTTGGCATGGATGATCGGGATGAGATCGAGCCTCGAGTATCCCAACTCTATGCGCTGTTGCGGGAACCCTGCGAAATTAACACAGGTCGTTTTCAGCCCAGAATCAGTCTGGGGATCGCAGTTTATCCGGATGACCATATGGATGGGTACGGACTTATGCTGGCGGCGGAATCCGCACAGCGTCATGCCAAGATGCGTGGCGGGGCGCAGCTTAATTACTATTCCAATAAAATCCATGAACAGGCCCGGTATTTGGCGCTTTTGGAAAAAGATTTACATGGCGCATTAGCGCGGGAAGAATTTTATCTGGTTTATCAGCCAAAGGTGGATTCAACCACCGGCGTGGTAAAAGGATTTGAAGCGTTATTACGCTGGCGGCATCCTGAACGTGGAATGATTTCCCCGGTTGAATTTATCCCCATTCTTGAAGACAACCGAATGATCATTGAAGTAGGTGAGTGGATTTTTGCCGAGGTTTGTCAGGCGCTGGTTCGCTGGAAAAAATCCGGCGTGGATATCGTACCGGTATCAGTTAATGTCTCTATGCATCAGTTTAAACAGCCGAACTTTATTGAACGTCTACAGCAAATTCTCAGTGAGCACGAAATTGAATCGGGAATGATCGAGATCGAGATCACGGAAAGTTGTTTAATGGATGACGGCCAGGAAAATATTAATATTCTCAGCCAGATAAAATCAATGGGTATGGGGATTTCAATTGATGACTTCGGCACCGGATATTCCTCGCTCAGTTATCTAAAACGTTTTCCCGTTGATACATTAAAAATTGATCGCTCATTTATTACCGATGTGCATAATCGTCGCAAGAGTGATAACGCCGGTATTGTCACGGCGATCATGGCTTTATCACATAGTCTGCATCTTGATGTGGTGGCTGAAGGCGTGGAAACGGCGCATGAACTGGCCTTTCTGCATGCACTGGGTTGCCGAACCATTCAGGGTTTTTTATTTAGTAAACCATTAAAAGAAGATGCGGTGCAGGAATTGCTGGAAACATCTTTTTCTATGGCGGAAACATTGCTGCAGGTGCGGCAGGAACTTCAGGCTCGATAAGCGTTCCTGATTCCTGTAATGATTGGTGCTGGAATTAGGGACATTTAAGGAAGCTCTGATTAATTTCGTTCGTGGTGAAGTCCTGAGCCTGACGAAGGGTCGAACCATGAACGCTAAGTATTGTAAAGTCATAATGTTATATGGTTCACCCTTCGACAAGCTCAGGGCGAACGGAATTAATCAGAGGTTCCTTAGATAAACTAAACTTTTACATTTACACCACGAGGCGGCAACGGTTTATCCTGCCTGCCCGACTGTTTGTCTTCTGACTTTTTATTAAGCGCCTGCCGGCGTTGAACCGTTCTGCGATCATGCGGGCTGCGTGTATCAAGTAATACTTCCTGTTTATGTTTGCGACGTTCTTCGCACCGGCGTTCAAGCCGTCGACGTTTTTCAAGCGGCGTATCATCTATTGCAGTCGCGCCGGGTGAGCGATGAATAGCAGGAATCGCAGCAACATTGGATACAGAAGGAACATCCCTCGCTGTCCTGTTTGTTTTGCGTAATGACTGTACGCCGACATCATCGGCTGGAGGTGTAATGCTACTCATGATTTCTTAACCTGTTTTCATCACCATGTTTCTTAAATAGCAGTTTTCGGACGAACATCCAGAGTATTTTAAATACCGGATCAGTTTTTTTTGGGGAATTACTTTCCTGCTAGCATTATTTTATAGCCAGTTCCATGACCTTTGTCCTATATCAAAAGTTATGTTTAGTTAGGCAATCCTATTAAATCACAACATAAGCTTATGTCCGTAAGATATTGTTATAAAAGAAATATTAATTCTTGTTTATGTGGGGCTGTTGATTATTTGTACAATTTTTATTGTTTTTGCGGGATATTATTTAGCGAGAATGGTAAGATATTAACCACTAAAGCCACACCTGTTATGCAGCACGATGTGTTTTTGATATTACGAGACCGTCTGTAAAAATAACAGGCGCTAACTAAATTTAATTTTCTTTTGCCCGGGCGTTCATTCTTGAATTATCTGCCGCAAAATAAAATCCTGACAAGCCATAGATAAAAAAGGTTGCAAGGGGGGGAGAGTGCAATCTGATAAGAACCGGTCCAGGCCACAAAAAGATTTGCTTGCGGGAACAGAAACTGTACCTGCAGGTCAGTCGTTGTCTATGCAATCTCAATCTCTACTGGGCCTGCTCGACGAATTAAAAAGCACCGGCTCCGGTTCTGTTTTATATTCGCAACTGGAACGCATTCTGCGCGAAAATGAGCAGGACTTTGATGAACGGGAACAGCTCTATCGTCACTGGTTGCGACTTTTCCTCGGCGGCTACATTCGCCACCTCAAGCCCGGTTCCTCCATGCATATTCATGCAAAACTGATCTATAAACAGTTACAGCTGCCACTGACCACGACTACGCTCAAGGGACTGCGTAAACATATGAATATGTTTAGCATGCACCTTGGGCGTATGGACATGCTGGATGAGGCGGTGCTGAAAAACACGTTGGCGCCGGTATTAAGTTATTACAGTGAGGATGAAGTTGAAGGCGGTGTTGAGGATAATGTTTATTCTGATTCTGAAACGTCTGCAGGGCTTGAGCCTGAGTCGGATCTGAATTTTAAAGAATCCGGGTTTAGCGAAAAACCGGATGCGGTTCGGGTGCAAAATAAAGCAATCGAGGGCATGATCGAAGATCTGTTGCCGGATGAAGCTCGAGACACCGAAGAACGCTTAACATCAACCTATCGTCAATATCTCAGCAGCCAGTATCGGGACACCGAGAAAGTGCAGTCGATGCTGAGTAAACACATTAACGAAACCATCGAACAGAATCAGCAGTTTGGGGAAATGTTGCATGTCGTGCGTCAGGGGCTGGATGAAGCCGAGTCTATCAGTGAAATAGAAGTGTTGCGTCAGTGTCTGATCGAAGACATCGACTCACTTAGCGAATCACATGACTTGATGGCGGAGAAGCTGGAAGAAACCAAAGACTATCTGAAGATGATAGAAGTGGATAGTCGTAAACTCAGTGACGAACTGGCGCGTGTGCGCCTGCTCAGTATGACCGATGAATTGACCGAACTACCCAACCGGCGGGCTTTTTTGCGCAGGCTGGAAGATGAAATGAGCCGCACCAAACGCTATGGCGCCGATCTGGCGCTGGTGATTATCGATCTCGATTACTTCAAAGCCATTAATGATAAATATGGTCACGCAGTCGGGGATGCGGTGCTCTGCTGCTATGCCGAAGACATCCTGACGACCTTCCGCCATCATGACATGGTGGCGCGTTACGGTGGTGAAGAATTTGCTGTTGTTTTACCTAACACGGATGTGAAAGGCGCGATGGCGGCTTTGCATAAAGTCCGGCGTCAGGCAGCCGGTCAAATCTGCGGTTACAATGGCACCAAAATACAGGTGCCGACTTTCTCAGCCGGTCTGGCGCCCTTCGTTCCCGGTGAGTCAGCCAGCAGTTTCATTCAACGCGCGGATGATGCGCTCTATACCGCCAAACGCCTTGGCCGCAATCGCATCGAGATCAGCAAGGTCGTCGAGAAAGTCGTGGATGCCGAAACGGAAGTCACTGATATATCCTGAGCGCGTTTATTTTTTTAGGGAAGCTCTGATTAATTCCGTTCGCCCTGAGCTTGTCGAAGGGTGAACGGAATTAATCAGAGCTTCCTTAGAACAAGTAATACGCGACCATCCCAGCCCCCGTTTTTTTGTTCCCGCTGCCTGAGCGCAAACTGATAATATTTTTTCAGTCCAGACTGTTGTATCGACAGGTCAACCGTCGCGCCGGTATGCAGGTAGCGAAGCCCGAATCGAGTTACCGCTTCAAGCGAGGATATTGAGCCAAGCCAGAGCGGTGTTTGTTTTCCACTGGCATCGATGACTCGCAGCGAGGTGGGCCAGAGACGAATGATCTGCAACGCATCCCGGCTATCAAGCTGTTTTACCATTGCCAGCGTTTCATACCGGCCATGATGAACATGCGCCGGAACCGGTAATTGCATTGGCGGAGCTTGTGGCTTTAGCCAGTTGAAATACTGCAATGGCTTTCTTTCAACGGTTTGCCAGCCCTGCGCGCTCAATTGTTCCTGAATAGTGGAAAGCCTGTCGGCCCATTGCAGATTCATGGGAAAGCGATGCGCGTCGCGTAAATCATGCCGGTAACTATCGAGGGTTTTCCAGCCTTCTTTCAGCCAGTATTGTTTATTCATCTGCATGGTGGTTGTCTGCATGTTCTGCTCTGGCATGGCCGGTGGCGGAGCCAGCAGCGGATAAAGACCGAGCACAATGACAAGCATGAACAGCAACCGATGTTGTTGTTCAGGGCAAAGTTGCAGAGCATGACGACGGTAGGCGATCCCCAACGCTGAGATCCAGATGCTGCTGAGTGACAGTTCGGTGATTAATTGCAGCAGACTGATCTGTCCGGGATAAAAGCGGGCGAACATGAGCAATAGAATCAATGTGGCGCCAGCGGCATAAAGATGCATGCGCCAGCGGCGAGGCATATCTCGGGCCAGTGCGATGAGCAGAAAACCATAGATTGACAGCGCGAGAATCGTGCCGGGATAAAACAGCGTTTTTGCGCTGTCGGGCAGAAACATGAGCAGCGCGGGGAAAACAGGCGCGGCGAGAAGATGGCGAATGACGAGCGTATGTTTGCAGCGTTGATTCAGGCATAACCAGAATAGCGCAATAGCAGCGGACAGGAGCGCCGGCGCCGGTTCAGCCAGTTGCGCCAGCGCCTGCATGAATTTGTCGAACGGGGGATTGTGAAGTTCACGCACAGCATTCTGGATCAGCAGACTGGTATTGCTGATCAACGGAATGTCGATAGCCTCGTATAAAAAGATCAACAGGCCGCTGCTTAACAGAAGTATCAGGGCAAGCAGGCTGAGTCCACGAACCTCACGATGCTCGGGGTTAACAATTGCAGCGGGAATTTCACCAGCCAGTGGATGTGCCTGACTCCAGATCAACAGGCGGGCAAAAATTCGATCGCCATAGGGGATCAGCAGCAGATAAAGCTGGCGCAGAATAAATAGAATGAACCAGAGCCCCCCAATTAAAACCGCGAGCAGCAGCAGAAAACGGCCGGCGAATTCCGAGGCGACTTCGACAGACAGGCCGAACAGATAACCGGGTAATAAATAAAGCGGCGCCCAGAGGCAGGCGGAGATAACATTAATAACAAAAAAGCGTGAGCGCGGCATGGCCAGCATGCCGGCAATCGCGGGGACGACGGGACGCAAGGGACCAACGAAGCGACCGAGCATGACGCTTTTGCCGCCGTGGCGGTGAAAAAAAGTTTCACCGCGCTGAAACAGCGTGGGATAAGCGGAAAATGGCCAGCGTGTTTTCAGCGCCTGCTTGTAATGCCGGCCCAGCCAGTAACTGAGTCCGTCACCGGCGATAGCGCCGGCGATAGCGGCGATTAACACCGTGTCCGCAGGCAGCGCGCCCAGCGCAATCAATGCGCCAAAGCCGACCATCAATGCCGCGCCGGGCATGATCAGGCCGACTATCAACAGTGACTCGGAAAAGGCCACCAGAAAAACAAAGATCAGCGCCGGCAGAGGATGATGCTGCAACCAGACGAGAAGTGTATTCAGGTTATCTGCAAGCATGCTCGTGCATCTGCCGGTTTTTCCTGTGTGACACCCATGAAGATCGCGGCGCGTAGAAAAGCGTGACTGTATTCCGGTTTGCGCCCGATGGACATGCCCTCAGACGCGCCGGAATGCCAATCTTAAAGCGTTTTAAATACCGTTTCCGCCGCATCCAGTGTGCGCGCCAGATCCTCATCCGTATGCGCGCTGGAAACAAAGCCGGTTTCATACGAGGATGGCGCCATGTACACGCCCTGTTCCAGCATGCCGTGATAAAAGCTTTTGAAACGCGCGGCGTCGCAGGCGCAAACCTGCTCGAAGCGGCTGATGTTATTTTCCTCGCTAAAGAAGAAACCGAACATGCCGCCGACCTGATTAATCGCCAGCGGAATGCCGCATTGCTGCGCGCGTTCGCGCAGGCCTTCGGCCAGTTGCCGGGTTTTATCGGTTACCGCCTCGAAGAAACCGGGCTGTGAAATCAGCTCCAGATTTTTTAAGCCGGCGGCCATCGCGACCGGGTTGCCCGACAGGGTGCCGGCCTGATAAACCGGACCCAGCGGCGCGATCTGCTGCATGATCTCACGTTTGCCGCCAAAGGCGCCCACCGGCATGCCGCCGCCAATCACCTTGCCCAGCGTGGTGAGATCCGGAGTAATACCGTAATGGCCTTGCGCGCCGCCCAGCGCCACGCGAAAGCCGGTCATGACTTCATCGAGAATCAGCACGCTGCCGTGTTCATCACAGACTTCACGCAGGGTTTCGAGGAAGCCGGGAACGGGCGGGACGCAGTTCATGTTGCCGGCCACCGGTTCGACAATGATGCAGGCGATCTGATCGCCGATTTCAGCGAACAGTTTTCTGACTTCTTCACTGTCGTTATAGGTCAGGGTCAGCGTGTGCTCGGCGAGCGAGGCGGGCACGCCGGGAGAGGTGGGCACGCCCAAAGTCAGCGCGCCGGAACCGGCCTTGACCAGCAGTGAATCGGAATGACCGTGGTAACAGCCTTCGAATTTGACGATTTTATCGCGTCCGGTATAGCCGCGCGCCAGCCGCAGCGCGCTCATCGTCGCTTCGGTGCCGGAGTTGACCATGCGCACCAGATCGAGCGAGGGCATCAGTTCGCAGACCCGGTTCGCCATGCGGGTTTCCAGTTCGGTTGGCGCGCCAAAGCTCAGGCCATTTTTAATCGTCTCGGCAACCGCCGCCAGCACCTCGTCATGGGCGTGACCGAGAATCATCGGTCCCCAGGAACCGACATAGTCGATGTACTGTTTGTCATCTTCATCATAGACATAGGCGCCTTTGGCGCGCTTGAAAAATACCGGGTCACCGCCGACGCCCTTGAAGGCGCGCACCGGCGAGTTCACCCCGCCGGGGATGTGTTTCTGGGCTTCGATGAAAAGATCATGGGAGCGGGTCATAAAAGGTTCCTTGTAAATTTCTGGATCAAGTTTTCAATGTAAAGATATAAATTTTCAACGCAAAGGCGCAAAGGCGCAAAGATGCAAAGATCGCAAAGGTTTTTTATTCATACTGTTAATACTCAGGGGAACAGCTGAATTATCAGCTGTTTTCTAAACAAGAAATACTTTGCGCCCTCTGCGTCTCCGCGCCTTTGCGTTAGATTTTCAGCCGAACAGTTCAAGGTACTGCCGCGTTGCGGCGCGTACATTGCCGGCGCCAAATATACCATGTATCACCGCGAGCATGTCAGCGCCGGCTTCAATCAGCGCGCCGCCATTCTCCGGGGTGATGCCGCCGATGGCGACGATGGGAACCGACAGGCGTCGGCGGGCCTGATGCAGGATATCTATTTCAGCCGGAGGCGCATGCGGTTTGCTGCGGGAGGGAAAAAAGCGTCCGAAGGCGACATAGTCCGCGCCTGCTTTTTCCGCCGCCAGCGCGTTTTCCAGACTCGCATGGCAGGTGAGGCCGATAATTTTATCCGCTCCCAGAATTTGCCGGGCGCTGAGAATATCGCTATCGCTTTGACCGAGGTGAACGCCGTCGGCGTCCACCCCGGCGGCGAGTCGCGGATCGTCATTGATAATAAACGTTACCTTGTGGGCGCGACATAAGTTCGATAATGCGCGGGCTTCTGATTGTTGCCGGGCGGGGTCAGCCTGTTTGTTGCGGTATTGCAGCAGACGCACGCCGCCGCTGACAGCCTGTTCCGCCTGCTCCAGCAAACGCTCGCCCATCAATGCGGGATCGGTGATCGCATACAGGCCGTGCAGTTGCTTTGTCATTGCGCCTCAAGATGATCTTCGGCTTCTTCCCGCGCCCAGAACAGGCGATTGGGAAAGTGCTGGCCCATGCCCGGCCGCCAGCCGTGCTTCAGACTCTCCCAGGTATACTCCTGCGCTTCATTGATGGCGGTGAAGGGTTCGAGTCCGTGTGCGAGCAGGGCGGCGATACAGGCGCTCAGGGTGCAGCCGGAACCGTGATAGCTGTGTGGCAGCCGTTCCCAGGAAAAAACTTCCTGCAAACGGTTATCGCTGTAGAGCCGGTTCTCGACATTGGCGGTGGCCTCATCCGCGCCGGTAAGCAACACCAGTTCACAGCCGTAGTCCATGATTTCCTGCGCGCAGGCGTCGAGGTTGTCGGCCTCCGGAGCCAGTTGCCGGGCTTCACCGGCATTCGGGGTGAGCACATTAGTGAGCGGCAGCAGCAGTTCACAGAGCGCGTCTTCGCCATCGTTTTCCATCATCTCGCCACCGCCGCCGGCCTGCAGAACCGGATCAAGAATGACCGGAATCTCCGGGTAATCAAGTAACAGGCTGTGCAGGTTTTCCATGTGCTCGATGCTGGCGAGCATGCCTATCTTGATAGTGCTCACCGGCATGTCTTCCAGTACAGCGCGGGCCTGTTCAATGATGACGCTGTCGGTAGGCTGATAACGGGAGAGACGCACGCTGTCCTGCACCGTGAGCGCAGTGATGACAGGCGCCGGGTGACAACCCATGCTGATGATGGTTTCAATGTCAGCCTGTATGCCAGCGCCGCCGGTGCTGTCCAGGCCGGAGAAGCACATGACGATGGGTATCTGTGAATTTTCAGGCATGATTAATGATCCAGTTCAGGTTTATCGTCAGTGTACCAGAGAATGCCGGTTGTATTCAGGGCGCTTATTTTCAGCGATTAAAGGGAGCGTTTCGTAAGCAGACGTAATACTTGGGTGTCCGGAATTTGTTTTACTCAGGAATGTTAACGGATGGAATAATATGCTTGCCTGTGCGCACGAATTTTTCCAGCGCTGCAGCCGAAATAGCCGGGCTGAAGTGGTGGCCCTGAATGCAGTCACAGCTGCGCTGGATCAGATAGTCCAGTTGCGTCTGGGTTTCGACGCCTTCGGCAATGACCTTGATATCAAGGTTATGGGCCATGGCGATAATAGCGTCAATCAGGCGGGCGTGGCGGGGATGTTCTGTAATATTGGCAATGAAGGATTTATCGATTTTAAGCATGTGCACCGGTAAATCGCGCAGCCGTGAGAGGGAAGAATAACCTGTGCCAAAGTCATCAATAAACAGACAAATGCCCAGTTTGTTCAGGCGCGTGAGAGTTTCCAGCCCTTGTTTGCTATCCTGCATGATAGTGCTTTCGGTGAGTTCCAGCCCCAGTCGATTCGCCGGCAGTCCGTATTTTTCAAGTTCCTGTTCGATCAACGCATACAATTTGTCATCAGTAAACTGACGCATCGACAGGTTGATGGCGATAACAAAATCATCCAGTCCGTGATCCCGCCAGTTTTTCATCTGGGCGATGGCCTGTGTTAGCACCCAACTTCCCAGTTGCAGAATAAGATCGCTCTCTTCAGCGATGGGAATAAAAACCTCCGGAGGAATCTCGCCCATTTCCGGATGTCGCCAGCGTAGCAGCGCTTCGACACATTCAACTTTGCCGGATTTAAGGTTGAGTGAAGGCTGGTAATGCAGTTCGAGTTGAGCAGCGGCAATGGCATTACGCAGAGCAGTTTCCAGTTCGAGATTATGCATGGCCTCGGAGTTCATATGAGGCTCGTAATAGAGATAGCAATTCTTGCTCTTTTGCTTGGCCTGATACATTGCGGTATCGGCGTTTTTCAGCAGCGTGGAAAGTTCCTTACCATCGGCCGGGTAGAAAACAATGCCAATGCTGCCGGTAATATAAATCTGATGGTTGTTAAGATTAAATGGTTGGGACATGGATTCCAGCATTTTTCTAGCGACATGCTGGGTGCTGTGCAGGGCATCCTGTTCGTTATTTCTGGCCTGCAGGATAACAGTAAATTCATCACCGCCCATGCGCGCAAGGGTTTCATTCGGCTGAATACATTGCAGCAGACGGTTTGCGAGTTTCTGCAGTAATAGATCGCCATTATGATGCCCGAGTGAATCGTTGATCGGTTTGAAGCGATCAAGATCGATATAGAAAATCGGTAGAATCTGTTGTTCTTGGGATGCGGTATTTATAGCTTCGGCAAGCCGTTGTTTGAACAGAGTGCGATTGGGCAGGCCGGTGAGATCATCGAAATGCGCAAGCTGATAAATCTGTTGCTCATAGCGTTTTTTATCAGTGATGTCATTTCCGATGGAGAGTATTTCTATGGTTTTGCCCTGTTCATCCACTACCGCTTTGTTATTCCATGTAATCCAGACCCGACTGCCATCTTTTTTGATATTTTCATTTTCATTATGAATATAGTCATCAGGATTTCTGCCGATGTCTTCAATCATATAGGCCAGATCCCGGCCGGTGCTTTCTGTTTTTGGAACAATGGTCTCCATTACATTTTTTCCCAGAATTTGCTCTCGGGGAAAGCCAAAAAAATCCAGTCCATAGGGATTAATGAATCGAATAATGCCTTGTGTATCCCAGCGCAGAATAATGCTGTTAGCGCTGTTCACTAGTTGTTGATAATCATCTTCACTTTTTTGTGTCGAGTGGGGCGCAGCAGTCGGTGTCGTTTCGATGACTTGTGGAATAAGGTTGCTGAGGCGGTAGACTATATAGCCTGACAGGGCGAGGAAAATAAGACCAAGAGGCAGCAGAGGATAAAAGGGAATATCGTAGTGCTGGCAGGCGCCGACAAGCAGGCCGATAAATACCAGGTTGCAGAAAACAATCAGGAGTAACTGGGTGGTTGCGGAATTTTTTTTCAATTCGAGATCTGTTTAAGAGGAGGCGGTTAGCCATTTTGACAATATCGTTGTTTATAAAGCCAATGCATTTTACCCTGCCTGCTTCTTACAGGGAATATCTTCTGAATGAATAATTTTGGATTACTGAGAAGTATCGGCAAAATTAATAAAAGCGGGAAAGAAGCAGGAATAATTTATGTTAAAGTGCGTTTTAGGCGGAGGGCTTTATTCGTATTATCCTGGGGTAATATCCCGCCGGTTTGGGAGACGAAAGAGCTTATGATGAAAATATGGGTGGATGCCGATGCCTGTCCCGGGGTGATTAAGGAGATTCTGTTTCGCGCGGCAAAGCGCACGGGAATCACCGTGACGCTGGTGGCGAATCATTATCTACAGACGCCAAAACTGCGGCAGATTAAATTTCTGAAAGTACCACCGGGCTTTGATGTGGCGGATGACGAAATTGTCAAACGGGTTGAGGCCGGGGATCTGGTGATCACCGCTGATATTCCGCTGGCCGCCGAGGTGATTGAGAAAGGCGCGCAGGCTCTGAATCCGCGCGGTGAGCGTTATTCTTCTGAGAATATCCGTTCCTTATTAAGCATGCGGGACTTTATGGATACCATGCGCTCCAGCGGGGTGGACACCGGCGGGGGACCCGCGCCGCTTAACCTGACGGATCGACAGGCCTTCGCCAATCAGCTGGATCGGTTTTTGAGTGCTTACCCGAATAATTAATCCAGCGCCGGGCTGTGTCCTCTGGATGGCGTTTTTTGCAGTTTGATGAAGCCGTGTTTGTTCTGTTGATGGCAGCGTTCACAGGCCTGACGCATCTTGTCGAAAGCTTTTTGAAAGCCCGCCCAGTTCTGATTTTCAATCGCGTCTTCATAGCCGTCAAAGGCGTAGTTCAGAAAATTGCGGGCGGTCTCTTCACGTTTGGGGCGGGTGATGATTAATTTCTTAATCAGGCTTTGCATTTCTTCAATCTGGTATTCGGCAAATTCCCACTTGCCCTGTTTGCCGGCCCAGTACAGATTTTTATAACGATGGCCCATCTGGAACATGATGTCCGAGGTGCTGGGGATGACCTTGATGAGCTTTTCCAGTTTTTCATCATCACCGGCTGATTTGCGCCAGTCATCATGATCACTGTCGGCATAACTGCCGGCGATATTCAGAGAAAGGAACAGGCAGAGAAGGTATTTCATAATATGCACCAGTGATTGGGTTTAATGGGTTGCGGTTATGGTTTCTTGCGTAATTTATTCCGGACATGACGTATGCCCCAGATCCAGCTGCCGCTGAGCGCCAGAAACAGCATCAGTACGGCGGCGGCATCCATGAGATAAATACCATACTCGCCGAATAGACGTCCACTGTGCAGATCCAGAATCACCCGCTCCAGCGAAAGGCCGTGGCCCCGGTATTTTTCCAGCAGCGTCTGATAAAGCGCGGCGGGAAGCTCCGCACTGTCGACCCAGACGGTGATGGCGTCAGGCGCATCCTGCCAGATGACCAGATCCCGATCGGCTGTATAAACCCCGTGTGCGGCCATCACCGCCACATGGCCTTCGTCAGTGAGGCCGATGGCGCTCATGCCTGCGGGAATGCCTTCGTTGCCGCCGAGTTTTTCAATCAACTCACCCCCGGGGGTGAGCAGCCAGACTTCACTGTCCAATGCGGCGACCAGCATCTCTCCATAGGCGAGTACGCCGAGCAGTTTTTCATGGCTGGCGCCCAGAGTGGTTTGATCCAGATACAGACGTTCGCCCCACTGGCTGAGCCAGTGTTCGCCGGCCTGATAACTGCGAATCGAGGCGGGCGCCTGAATGCCATAGTGATCCAGCAGCCAGTCATTATTAATAAAGCGGGAATCGAGTTTCAACGCTCCGGTGTGATTGAGCATCAGCCCGGTGAGCGCGAGGATGATCACCAGCAGGGCGGTGCTGATCCCGATATACCGGTGCCAGATATACATGGAGCGCAGTTTTTTGAAGCGCGGTTTTCTTTTATGACGGGACATGTATAAAACTCAGTTCCGGGATTGATCCAGATACAGGGCGAGACGCGCCAGTTTTTGCAGGGCGCGCACCGAGAGAGTGGCGCCGGAAATGCCATCGATGCTGTTGCTTAATTGAAGATCCGCTTTTAATTCGGCCTGCCGGAACTGGCGGGTGAAAAAGTCATGGCGCACTTCGTCTCCCCGGCTTTCGCGAAAGGCGAGGACGCGCAGGCTTTCGATCTTGCCGTGATTGATGACGATGCCGACCGTGATCGGCTGTTCCTTGCCGATTTCTTCCAGCACCCAGGCGCTGCGCGCGCCTTTAGCCCAGTAGCGCAGGCGCAGGCGCGCGGGTTTGTGCTGCAGGATTTCGGTGGCGGCCTTGCGCAGATCACCGGTCAGCCAGATTAATTTTGCATCGGGAACCTCACCGGCAAAGACTTCCCGGAGAAAATCGGTCTGGGTTTGATACACGCCTTTGGCGGCGCTGGCGTCAATACCGGCGAGAAAAACCAGTATGGCGAGAAAGGGGAGAAATTTTTTCATAAGTAAAAAGTAAAAGCCGGCTTCGTTGCCAGGGGCTGTTGTTCTTTCATCTATTGTCTGATTTTGGCTAATTTTAGCCCTGCCTGCGTTATTTTTTACTATCAATGGAATGCATTGATACGTAAAAAATGCCTTGTCAGAACTAAAATTCCCTCAAAATCAGCCTAACATCTGAA
>WFVC01000142.1 GCA_015491815.1 Gammaproteobacteria bacterium
ATGATGATGACCTCTGAATGGCTGAATGTGCCGAGCACCCCTTTGAACAAACAGGCGGCTGAACAGGCCGAAGCGCGACAGATGCAGTTGACCAAACCGCCCGGCGCGTTAGGTCAACTGGAAACGTTCGCGATTCGTCTGGCCGCGATGCAGGGCACCGTGACGCCCGTTATGAATAATATTCATATCACTGTGTTTGCCGGTGATCACGGGGTGGCGGCGCGCGGCGTGTCGGCGTTTCCGCAGGCGGTGACGGTTGAGATGCTGCGCAATTTTTCCCGCGGCGGGGCGGCGATCAATGTGCTGGCAAAAAATCTTGGTGCAAACCTGAGCGTGGTCAATCTGGGAACGGCCAGTGATCCCGGTTCACTGGAAAACGTGACTGATCGGCATCTCGGCGCCGGTACGGCTGATTTTGTCGAGCAGCCTGCAATGACGGAACAACAATTTTATGATGCCTTAAATACCGGCCGTCAGGCTGCCGAACGCGCAGCACATGCAAAGGGGCATTTGTTTATCGGTGGCGAGATGGGGATTGGCAACACCACCTCGGCGGCGGCCATCGCCTGCGCCTTGCTGGGCAAAGACGCCGGTGAGTTAACCGGGCCGGGCACCGGACTGGATGACAAGGGCGTTTCACGCAAGGCCGACATTATTGCCTCGGCATTGGCGCAGCATAAACTGGCCGCCGATCAACCCCTGGAGATCCTGCGTTGTCTGGGCGGCTTTGAAATCGTGGCGCTGACCGGCGCTTATCTTTCCTGCGCGCATACCGGCCTGCCCGTACTGGTTGATGGATTTATTAGTAGTGTCGCTGCTCTTGCGGCGGTGGCCATCAATTCTGATGCGGCCGACTGGTTTATCTATTCGCATGCCTCAGCCGAGCCCGGCCATGCGCATGTGATGACGGCGCTTGAGGCAAAGCCCTTGCTTGATCTGGGCATGCGTCTGGGCGAAGGCAGTGGCGCGGCGGTGGCCGTGCCGCTGCTGCGTCTGGCCTGTGAACTGCACAATGGCATGGCCACCTTTGCTGAAGCCGGTGTCTCGGAAAAAACCGGCTGATGCGTTCGTTTATTATCGCCATACAATTTCTTACCCGAATACCCGTCCCGGTTATCGGTGACATCAGCGAGCGGGAAGCGGGGCGTTCGCTGTTGTATTACCCGCTGGTCGGTTTGCTCATTGGTTTGCTGCTTTATGCCCTGAATGGAATGCTTGCCAATGCAGGCGAAAGTTTGCAGGCGGCCTTGGTGCTGGCCGCGTGGGTATTGATTACCGGCGCTCTGCATCTGGACGGACTGGCGGACAGCGCCGACGCCTGGCTGGGTGGCCTGGGTGATAAAGAACGCACCATGATGATTATGAAAGATCCGCGCAGCGGCCCGGCGGCGATTGTCCTGATCGTGTTGCTGTTGTTGATCAAGTTTGCCGCGCTGGAGGCGATTATCGCCGATGATAACGGATGGCTTTTGATCCTTGCGCCCCTGCTTGCGCGCACGGCCCTGCCGGTGCTGTTTCAGACCACGCCCTATGTGCGCGCAGGCGGACTGGGTTCAGCCATGTCGGAATATGTTTCGTCCCTCGAAGGCATTCTGTTGCCATTACTGATCAGTTTTGCTGTGATCATATTAATGGGCTGGAGCGGGCTGTGGATAATCATCGCGGTTATGATCAGTTTTATGTTGTTGCGCGGCATGATGATTAAGCGGCTTGAGGGTACAACGGGTGATACCGCCGGCGCCCTGCTTGAAGTGATTGAAGCGGTGGTGCTGGTGGTCGCGGCGCTGGTTAAATAAAGTCGCTGATATGCGTGCAGGTACGGTTGCAGGTACGGCTGTAGGTACGGCTTCAGCCGTACATATTCACCGGATCAACTTGTACGGCTGAAGCCGTACCTACAGGTAATGTTTAAGGAAGCTCTGATTAATTCCGCCGTTCGTGGTGAAGTCCTGAGCCTGACGAAGGGTCGAACTATGAACGCTAAGCATTGTAAAATCATAATGTTATATGGTTCACCCTTCGACAAGGCTCTCCTGAGCGAAGTCGAAGGGCTCAGGGCGAACGGAATTAATCAGAGCTTCCTTAAGACTAAAATATTTTCTGGCGCAAAAACTTGTGCAACTCCATCACCACCAGCACGCTCAACGCCAGCCCCAATAGTTGCAGCCAGTGTTGCGGTGAAACCGGCTGGATGTGCAGCACCTCGCTGATCCAGGGGGTATACATAGCGCCGATGTGAATGAGCTGGGCGACGAGGGTGCCGAACAATAAAATACGATTGCGCAGGGGACTGTGTTGCAGGGCGGAGCGGGTTTCTGAACGGCTGTTGAAAACGTGAATGTTTTCGAACAGCACCATCAATAACAGCGTGCCGTTGCGGGCTTCATCGAGATTGTAACCCTGCGCCAGCAGCCACTGAAATAAAAAGAAACTCAGCGCGCCTTTGACAAACACCTGCGGGCGGCCTTCGACCTGATTAAGACTGGCGGCGAAGCGCAGTTCCGGTTCGAAGGGAATGACCGCCTGTTCCGGGAAACTGTTCAGACTTTCTTCTTTCACAATGCCGAGTTTGTGCGCCATGATCAGCAGCGCCACATCGACGCTATCGCCGTGGTGACTCCATTGATTATCACGATGGCCGATGAAGCCTTCATTGTTGGCGAGCACCGCCGCCAGACACAGACGTTCGAGCAGAGCCTGTTCATGCGGTGCAGGGGTGCCCTCAGCGCTGAGGATTTGGCCGTTCGGTTCAAGGCCTTCGCCGGTGATTTCATATTCATGATTTGGGGCGAGGATAATTCGCCGCGTAGTCAGCTGGTTGACGGTCAGGGTGCCGGTTTTGTCGGTGGCGATGAAGGTGCAGGAACCCAGCGCTTCCACGGCCACCAGCCGTCGCACGATGACATGGCGTCGGGCCATGCGCCGCATGCTGATAGCCAGCGCCACCGGCAGTCCTTCGGGAATGGCCGAGACCGCCAGCGCCACCACCAGCAAAAATATTTCGCTGGCGGGCATGCCCCGACTGGCGGCGACCACCGCCATTGCTATCGCCGCCAGCGCCACCAGCAGGGCGATGTAATGGGTGAATTTTTCCATGCGCACCAGCAGGGGCGCGCGGGGCGTCGGACGGTTGAGGATCTCGCTGGCGATGTGGCCCATTTCGGTCGCCAGAGCGGTGGCCGCCACGACAGCCTGAGCGCGTCCCCGGATCACCAGACTGCCGGCAAAGATCATGTTGGTTCGATCCGCCAGCAGCGTATCGGCCGCCAGTATGCTGGTGGCGTCTTTTAATACGGGCAGGGATTCGCCGGTGAGCAGGGATTCATCGACCTGCAGATCATGGCAATGCAACAGACGTAGATCCGCGGGGACGCGATCGCCTGATTCCAGTAAGACGATATCGCCGGGAACCAGTTGTTCGGCATCGATCTCCCAGGTATCGCCTTCGCGCAATACCCGGCAGCGGGTGCTGACCAGACGGTTTAAGGAGTCTGCCGCGCGCTGGGCCGAGTGTTCCTGCATGGCGCCGATCACGGCGTTGATCATCAGTACGGCAAAAATAAAACCGGCATCCGAATATTCTTTTATAAACAGCGACAGCAGCGCCGCCGCCAGCAGCACATAAATTAACGGGCTGCGGAACTGGCGCAGAAAAACCCGGGCGATGCCCGGTGGAACAGGACGAGGCAGGGTGTTGCGACCATAAGACTGCAAACGCGCCACCGCTTCACTCTGACTGAGACCATGCGTCGAGCTGTGCAGTTTATCGAGAACCTGTTGCGCGGAATATGCGTGCACGTTTATTACCGGAGTGGTTTTTGCTGTCGCGAAAGTTTCGTCCATAGCATCAGCCTATGCGGCGGCGCATGGATTGTCCAGAATTTGAAGTTGAGTACGGGTTCAGTATTCACGCTGAACAATATAACGGGAGAGCGCTTTCAGGGGGTCGGCGCTATCGCCAAACGCACTCAGACTGTCAAGCGCGTCCTGATAAAGTTCGTCGGCCATCCGGTGGGCGTCATCGAGTCCCAGCAGAGCCGGGTAGGTGGGTTTGTTGCGGGCGATATCCGAGCCCTGCGGTTTGCCCAGCGTTTTTGTATCGCCTTCGACATCGAGAATATCATCGCGGATCTGAAAGGCGAGGCCGATGCATTTGGCGAAGTGATCCAGTTTTTTGAGCACGGCGTTATCAATCGCCGGGGAGCAGAGCGCACCGAGTTTGACGCTGGCGCGAATCAGCGCGCCGGTTTTGTGGATGTGCATGTTTTCCAGTTCAGCGATATTCAGGGCTTTACCGACGGCGTTCAGATCAATGGACTGGCCGCCGGCCATGCCCCGGGAACCACTGGCGACGGCCAGTTCATTCACCATCTGTAATTGCTGCGCTGCCGGAATGGTATCCGGCAGCGAGTGGGCGAGCAGGTGGAAGGCCAGCGATTGCAATGCGTCACCGGCGAGAATGGCTTCGGCATCGCCAAAGACTTTATGGCAGGTCGGTTTTCCGCGTCGAAGATCATCATCATCCATCGCCGGCAGATCATCATGCACCAGTGAATAGGCGTGGATCAGCTCGACGGCGCAGGCGGCGGCGTCTATTTTTTCGGCCTCGACGCCCAGCGCATAGGCGGATGCGTAACTGAGCAGCGGACGAATGCGTTTACCGCCGTTGAGCACGGCGTAACGCATCGCCTGATGCAGCCTGGCCGGGGTGGTCGTTTCTTCCGGTAAATAATGCTGCAGCGCCTGTTCGGTGCGCGCCTGCCAGCTTTTTAATAAGGCTTCCCGTTGCGCCTCAGTCATCATCAAACTCGACCAGTCGCGCGTCATCGCCGTCCCCGATAAGCTGCTGGACTTTCTGTTCGGCGCTTTTCAGCGCCTGCTGGCACTGGCGGCTGAGTTCGATGCCGCGTTCGAAATCCCGGAGCGATTCTTCCAGAGAGGTTTCGCCGTTTTCCATGCGCTCGACCAGGGTTTCCAGTTCTTTCAGGGCGGTTTCAAAATCAGGCTGGGCCGTTTTACGGGCGGCTTTCTTTTTTGCTTTTGTGGTCACGGTGCGGTTCCGAATTTAATTTTCCCGAATGGCGGACAGTTTATCAAAGCATGCGGCGAAAAGCTTAATAATCCTTGTAAACCGCATGCCCGGCGCTGACCATTTCATCATTGATGTTGATCCACCGGCCGTTTTCCTCAAGCCAGATGTCGGCGATGTAGCGGCCGTATTTTCCGCGTTTATCCTTTAGGGTTTTGACATAAATATCCTTGCCGTCAAGGCGCTGGCGCAGGTAGTCGCGCGCGGCGCGGCCTTTTTCTTTTTCCGCCTCGCTGCCGCGCAGCTCCGGCGCATTGATGCGATACAGACGTATGGGTTCGTTGATAATGCTGGTTTTCATGCCCAGATCGATATCCACCCGGATGGTGTCGCCATCGTAGACGGAGCGGACTTTGGCGCGGTAGGCATAGAGTTCGATATTTTGCATAGCTAGAGGATCCTTTCTAAATAATAGAATACTCCCAAGGGGATTCGAACCCCTGTTGCCGCCGTGAGAGGGCGGAGTCCTAACCGCTAGACGATGGGAGCACGGTTGTGGCGGGATGCACGCCTGCGGCGTGGATGCTATTATACGCGGGAGCTTATTTTCGACAAGAATAAATAGACAGAACAAGGTAGTCTTATTTCAACGCCAACCATCATTCCCCGAGCCGAACACAGTATCTCGCGCGCGGATATCAGTGACAATGCGCTCAAAGTGCTGACCCGCCTGCACAAGGCCGGTTATGAAGCCTACCTCGTTGGCGGCGGGGTGCGCGATCTGCTGCTCGGTCTGCACCCCAAAGATTTTGATGTCGCCACCAATGCCAGTCCGGAACAGGTGCGCGAGCAGTTTCGCAACTGCCGTCTGATCGGGCGTCGCTTTCGGCTCGCGCATGTGTTTTTTGGCCGCGAAATTATCGAGGTCGCCACCTTTCGCGCGCATCACGATCAGAGTGAAGGCGAAGGTGAAGGCCAGATGGAAAACGGCTTGATCCTGCGCGACAACGTCTTTGGCACGCTGGAAGACGATGCCTGGCGTCGGGATTTCCGGGTCAACGCCCTGTACTACAATATTGCGGATTTCTCGCTGGTGGATTTCACCGGCGGCCTGCAGGATTTGCAAAATCGTGAACTGCATATTATCGGCGATCCGGAAACCCGTTTCCGAGAAGATCCGGTGCGCATGCTGCGCGCGGTTCGCTTTGCCGCGAAACTGGATTTCAGTTTGGAGCCGCAGATGGCCGGGGTAATTGGCGAGCAGGCCGAACGCCTGAGCGACGTCCCCGCCGCCCGCCTGTTCGAGGAAGTTCTGAAACTGTTCATGCATGGTCAGGCGCTGCGCACCTTTGAATTACTGCGCGAATATCAGTTGTTTAAATATCTGTTTGCCGAGACCGATGAGTTGTTGGACAGTCACGGCGCCTATCTGGATCCTTTTATTCGTCAGGCCATGATCAATACTGATGAGCGCGTGCAGGCAAATAAGCCCGTGACCCCGGCCTATCTGTTTGCCGTTCTGCTCTGGGGGCCGGTGCGCAAACGGGTCGAGCGCCTGCAGAACAAAATGCCGGTGCTGGATGCGCTGCGCATCGCCGGTGATAAGGTGGTGCGGGCCATGATGCAGCAGGTCACCCTGCCGAAACGCTTCAGCCTGCCGATGCGTGAGATCTGGCAGCTGCAGGCGCGGCTGGAAATGCGCCGGGGCCAGCGCGCTTATCGTCTGCTGGAAAACCGGCGTTTTCGCGCGGCCTATGATTTTATGCTGTTGCGCGAACAGGTGGGCGAGCCGATCCGCGAGCTGTGCGACTGGTGGACCGAATTTCAGACCGCCGATGAAACCACCCGGCAGCAGCTGGTGCGTTCGCTGCCGGGGAATCCGTCACGCCGCCGGCGACGGCCGAAAAAGAAATCCGCCGCCCGGCCCGCGACGGTCGACGGGAATAAATGATCACCACTTATATTGGTCTCGGCGCCAATCTCGATGATCCCCGCGCGCAGATAATGCGCGCCATCGAGGAACTGGCGGCGCTGCCCGATTCGCGCCTGCTCGCCAGCTCCGGCCTTTATCGCAGCGCGCCTCTGCCCTGCCCGGAACAGGCTGGGGAACCGGACCAGCCGGATTATTTCAATGCCGTGAGCCGGCTGGAAACCCGCCTGCGTCCCCACGCCCTGCTGGACGCTCTGCAGGCCATCGAACAGGCTCATGGCCGTCGCCGGGACGCTCGCCGCTGGGGGCCGCGTCCGCTGGATCTGGATATTCTTCTTTATGGAAATCAACAGCTTGAGGACGAACGGCTGAGGCTGCCGCATGTGGGCATGGCTCAACGTCATTTCGTCCTGTATCCTTTACGAGAGCTTGCCCCGGGAAGTCTGGAAATCCCCGGTCACGGCTCGCTAGCGGATTTGCTGGAGAAATGTTCGCAGGACGGGCTGGAGAAAATTACCTCATGACGGAAGACAATAATCCGGGTTTTATCGTGGTCGAAGGCCCCATCGGGGTGGGAAAAACCACGTTGGCGCGGCGACTGGCGGACAGTTTTCATTCGGATCTCCTGCTCGAAGGCGTCGAGGAGAATCCTTTTCTCGGCCGCTTTTATCAGGATCCGAAAAGCGCCGCCCTGCAGACCCAGCTATTTTTCCTGTTCCAGCGCGCCGGACAAATAAGCTCGCTGCGTCAGGCGGATTTGTTTCAGCCGGTGCGCATCGCGGATTTCATCATGGAAAAAGATCGTCTGTTTGCCGAGCTCACGCTGGATGCCGAAGAATTCAAACTCTACGAACAGATCTATTCCCACGTGGTTGAGAACATGACCGCCGATGCGCCCCGGCCCGATCTGGTGGTGTATTTACAGGCGCCGGTGGAAGTCCTGCGCAAACGCATTCAGGAACGGGGGCGGCATTTTGAACGCACGCTGGGCGCGGATTATCTGCAGAAGTTGAGTGAAAGTTATATGCGTTTTTTCCACAACTACAATGATGCGCCGCTGCTGATCGTCAACGCCACCGAGCTGGATTTTGCGCATAACGATGATGACTACCGCCTGCTGCTGGCGCAGATCAAAAGCATCAAAAGCGGCCGTCATTATTTCAACCCTGCATCGGTGCTGGAGTTGCGCGCGTGAAGCCAACGGCCCTGAGTGTTGAGGCGCTGCTGAAAATGAAAGCGGCGGGCGAGAAAATCGCCGTACTCACCGCCTATGATGCGAGCATGACGCAACATCTGGAAAACGCGGGCGTCGAGGTTATTCTGGTCGGCGATTCACTGGGCATGGTGGTGCAGGGCCATGATTCCACCCTGCCGGTCACGGTGGATGACATGATCTACCATTGCCGTCTGGTTGCGCGGGCGCGGCAACGGGCGTTGCTGATCGTGGACATGCCCTATCATTCCTATACCTGCGCCGAGGAGGCGCGCGCCAATGCCCAACGGCTGATAGCGGAAGGCGGCGCGGATATGGTCAAGCTCGAAGGCGCGGGGCCGGTGCTGGAGGCGATAACGGCCATCATCGACGCGGGCATTCCCGTCTGCGGACATCTGGGTTTATTGCCCCAGTCCATCGAGGAACTGGGCGGCTACAAAGTGCAGGGACGGGAGCAGGCCGCTGCTGACAGGATGCTCGCCGATGCGCAGGCGCTGCAGGCCGCCGGTGTGGACATGGTCGTGCTGGAATGCATCCCTTCCTCCTTAGGCAAACGCATTACCGGGGCCGTAAGCATGGCCACCATCGGCATCGGCGCCGGACCGGACTGCGACGGGCAGGTGCTGGTGCTCTACGATTTATTGGGCCTCACCCCCGGCAAACGGCCCAGATTTTCAAAAGATTTTCTCACTGAAATGGGGCCGGGAAAGGGAATTAGCGAAGCGGTGCAGGCTTATGTTAAAGCCGTTAAATCTGGCGAATTTCCCGCCCCCGAACACGGTTTCAAATAGCCCCGCCGCCATATCCGGTTTGCGTCAACAGGCCAGATAGTTTAACCTTGCGCCTCATTTTCAGGGACGAGTGACGAATGACGAGGTTTTTATACCTCATTCCTCCTCGTCACTAAACAGCTGTTCCAAATACCAGTACATATATGGAACAGCGGTGGAACTGTAGGTACGGCTTCAGCCGTACAGGTACGATTGAAATCGTACCTACAACAGTTTCACTATTTCTGGAGAAGTGTCCGAGAGGCTGAAGGAGCACGCCTGGCGTCGCACTGGAAGTGCAAGTCCCGTGAGCAACGCGAGCGGGGAAAGTGTGTATCGCCTGAAAGGCGATGAGAACAAGATAAAACAGTTTGAAAGTTTGGAGAAGTGTCCGAGAGGCTGAAGGAGCACGCCTGGAAAGTGTGTATACGGTAACCCCGTATCGAGGGTTCGAATCCCTCCTTCTCCGCCATTTACTCATTACGCGAAATTCTTCGCTGTAATCCTCAGAAACCTGCATTGGTTCCATTGATGTTTTTGGGGCTCGCGCCTGAAATTCCTTTCATTCCGTGGAAATACCCGGTTAGTATATCCGCAGTGCATCTGAAAGCCTGCTGATAACCGGTAAGCACCATGGTCGAAACCAAATCAACGACTCGCACCGTGCGTATCCAGCCCGCCGTAAAAGAAGATCTGTGCGCCATGGCCGGGCAGGAACGGCGCAGTTTGGCCAACATGATCGAGGTGATGATTCTGGATTATTGCGGGAGAAACGGGATTGGGATGGATGCTTCCGGCGAATCCTGGGGCAAGGGAGGGTTGAAAAAACCATAAGCGCTGAGGGTGCTAAAAGGAGCGCGGGAACAGAGAAAAACGGCAACGGGCAAAATCATAGCTTTATTTCCTTTACAATAGCCCATTCAATCAACACAAATAAAAAAATCCTGGAAATCTTCTCAATCAATGACCATCAAAAAATCCGAACTCTACGCTTCCCTGTGGGCTTCTTGCGACGAACTGCGCGGCGGCATGGACGCCAGCCAGTACAAGGACTACGTGCTGGTGATGCTGTTCATCAAATACATCAGCGACAAATACGCGGGCCAGCCCTACGCGCCCATCACCATCCCCGAAGGCGCCAGCTTTCAGGACATGGTGGCCCTCAAGGGCAAGCCGGACATCGGCGACCAGATCAACAAGAAGATCATCGCGCCGCTGAAAAACGCCAACAAGCTCTCGGAGATGCCCGATTTCAACTCGGCGGAAAAACTGGGCAGCGGCCAGGAGCTGGTGGACCGCCTCACCAACCTCATCGCCATCTTCGAGAACAGGGCGCTGGATTTCAGCAAAAACCGCGCCGAGGGCGACGACATCCTCGGCGATGCCTATGAATACCTCATGCGCCACTTCGCTACCGAAAGCGGCAAGAGCAAGGGCCAGTTCTACACCCCCGCCGAGGTGAGCCGCGTCATGGCGCAGATCATCGGCATCCACGAGGCCAACACCAGCAGCGAGACTACCGTCTACGACCCCACCTGCGGCTCCGGTTCGCTGCTGCTCAAGGTGGGCGACGAGGCCGGTTCAAAGGTCACCCTCTACGGACAGGAAAAGGACTCCGCCACCTCGGGCCTGGCGCGCATGAACATGATCCTGCACGACAACCCCACCGCGCTCATCAAGCAGGGCAACACCCTGGCCAACCCGCAATTCAAGACCGATCAGGGCGACCTCAAGACCTTCGACTTCGTGGTCGCCAATCCGCCGTTTTCCGACAAGCGCTGGAGTACAGGGGTGGATACACAGAACGACCCCTGGGAGCGCTTCAAACACTACGGCACGCCGCCCGCCAAACAGGGCGACTACGCCTACCTGCTGCACATCGTGCGTTCATTGAAGAGCAAGGGCAAAGGCGCCTGCATTCTGCCCCACGGCGTGCTGTTCCGCGGCGGCGCCGAGGCCGACATCCGCCGCAACCTGATCCGCCGTGGCCTCATCAAGGGCATCATCGGCCTGCCCGCCAACCTGTTCTACGGCACCGGCATCCCGGCCTGCATCATCGTCATCGACAAGGAGAACGCCCGGAACCGCAAGGGTATCTTCCTGATC
>WFVC01000143.1 GCA_015491815.1 Gammaproteobacteria bacterium
ATTCCGTTCACCCTGAGCTTGTCGAAGGGTGAACCATATAACATTATGATTTTACAATGCTTGACGTTCATGGTTCGACAGGCTCACCACGAACGGCGGAATTAATCAGAGGTTCCTTAAAAAAAGCGACAGTATTCTTTGCAGCAGAAACGAAGTGAAATATTCGTTCATCACCCGACATAAGAATACCTGGCCGATCAGCCTGCAATGCAGGCTATTGGGTGTGACACGTAATGGTTATTACAGCTATCAGGCACGGAATAAGAATAGACCAGACGATCCTGTGCACCAGGAAATGATTGACTGGGTAAAAGAGATTGGCAAGATATTCAAAATATAGCTATGGCAGTCGGCGGATGAAGAAAGCCTTGAACGCATTGGGCTATTCCGTCAGCCGACCAAGGCAAGAAAGTTGATGAGAGAAGCAAATATCAGGGCGCGGCAACGCAAAAAGTTCAAAGTGACGACCAACAGCAATCACAAACAGCCGGTGTTTGATAATCTGCTGGAACGCCAGTTTGATGCGCCACAAGTAGATCAGATCTACGCCTCTGATGTGACCTACATCTGGACACAGGAAGGCTGGTTATATCTGGCCGTGGTGATTGACCTGTGTTCACGTCAAGTGGTGGGCTGGAGTATGAGCTCACGCATGAAGACCCAGCTGGTTTGTGATGCGCTGAAGATGGCCATCTGGCAACGCAGGCCGGCAGCAGGCTTGATTCATCATTCGGATCGGGGTTCGCAGTATGCCAGTAAAGCATTTCGGCAACTGCTCAAGATGCACGGGTTTAAAGGCAGCATGAGCCGCAAAGGCGACGGTTGGGATAACGCAGTCGTTGAGAGCTTCTTTGGCAGCCTGAAGCAGGAACAGGTGCAATGGCAACACTACCAGACTCGTTACGAAGCACAGCAGGACATACTGGAATATATCACCATGTTTTATAATTCTCAGAGACTGCATTCCTATTTGGATTACATGAATCCCTGTGACTACGAGCGAAAGTTATCGAAAATGAAAAAAGCGGCTTAACTGGGGTGTCACAAAAAGGGTGACCATGTCATCCTTCAACAAGCTTAGGGCGAACGGAATTAATTAAGGGGTTCTTAAATTGTATTATTATTCATCGCCTTTTTCTTCTGCATTATCTACTATGATTGCGCGCACGCCGGTTTCTATCTGATCACTGCTTTCAAGTTTCTTTGCTGCGCTAATGCCCATTTCATTAAATTTTTGCGCGCTGGGCAGGATGCGGCTGTCGAATGAGCCTACCGCGCTGTTGTAATGTTTGGTGCTGGATTCCAGGCTGCGGCCGAGTTTTTGTAAATGACCGGCGAAGACGCCGAGACGTTTGTAAAGTTCTTCTCCTACCTGTTTTATTTTTTCGGCATTTTCGGCCAGTTGTTCCTGACGCCAGCCGTAACCGACGGCGCGTAGCAGGGCGACGAAGCTGGTGGGGGTGGCGAGTATCACCTGTTGGCGCAGGGCGTCTTCGAGCAGGGCGGGATCGTTGTCGAGGGCGGCGCTTAGAAATTGATCGCCGGGGATGAATAGCACGACGAAATCGGGCGCGTTTTTAAACTGCGCCCAGTAGGCTTTGGCGGCCAGCTCATTGACGCGATTACGCACGTTGCGGGCATGGCGGATGAGTTCCTGATTCCGGCTTTCATCGTCGTCTTTTTCGATGGCGCTGAGATAGGCGTCCAGCGGTGTTTTGACGTCGACCACGATTTCACGTCCATCGGGCATGCGGACAATCATATCCGGGCGTTGTTGACCATCTTCGGTGCGCACGGTTTCCTGTTCGTAGAAATCGCAATGTTCCACCATGCCGGCCAGTTCCGCCAGTCGTTTCAGGGTCATTTCTCCCCATTGACCCCGCACTTCCGGTCGGCGCAGGGCATTGACCAGATTACGGGTTTCACTGCTTAAGCTGGCTTGCGCCCGGGCCATGTTTTCCAGATGTGTGTGCAGCGCGCCGTAGGCTTCACGGCGTTCTTTTTCTATCCCCTGAATCTGTTGCTCGGTTTTCTGTAAGGCGTCCTGAATGGGTTTGATCAAATGTTCGATGGCTTTTTCTTTTTGTCCCAGCTCTGATTTCGCCTGTGACTGAAACTGTTTTAAATTTTCCTGCGCCAGTTTCAGGAATTCATCACTGTTATGTTTTAAGGCTTCGCGGGACAGATTGCTGAAAGTATCCGAGAGTTGTTCGCGGATCTGTTGCTGGGCCTGTTGGTGATTTTTTTCCAGTGCGTCAATTTTTTCTTCAGCCGCTTTTTCCTGTAGCTCAAGCGTGGTGCTGAGCTGGGCATTGCGCTCGCGCAGAGCACTGATGCGGGTTTGCAAAAACAGCCAGACGCCGAGCGCGCCAAAGGCGGCGGCAATCAGGGCAATCGCAAAATAAATGAGCGTGTCGGACATGATCCTGTTTATTCCATTTTATTCAGCCAGTGCAGAATCGCCTGCGGTGATTCGACGCTGGCGTCGGCTCCCCATTCGTGGGGCTGGTCGCTTTCATCGAGGTAGCCAAACAGAGCCAGCAAAGTATGCATCCCCGCGCGCTTTCCCGCCATGATATCGCGTTCGGCATCACCAATATAGACGCAATTTTCAGGTTGGCTGCCGGCAAGTTCGCAGGCGTGCAGCAGCGGCGCGGGATGGGGTTTACGCTCATTTAATGTATCGCCGCTGATGATGCAGGCGGCGCGCGGCTGCAGGCCCAGTTCGGCCATGAGTGGTTCGGTTAGCCAGCCGGGCTTGTTGGTGACCACGCCCCAGTTGCCGCCGCTTTGTTCTATATAGGACAGCACCTTCTCCATGCCCGGAAACAGCCGGGTATGATTGGCGATATTATCGCGGTAATGATCCAGCAGTTGCAGACGTAAAGTTTCTGCCTCGTCGCTGTCAGGAGAAAGATTGAAGCCGACTTCGATCAGCGCCTTACCGCCGTGGGAGACGGCCGGGCGAATTTGTTCGAAGGGCAGGGCGGGTTTGCCTTTTGCCTGCCGGACGGCATTTAAGGCGGCGGCCAGATCCGGCGCGGTATCGGCCAGCGTACCGTCCAGATCGAACAGTACGGTTTTTATTCTCGTCACTTGTCCCTCGTCTCTCGTAACGTTTACTTCTGGCAATACATCAGATAATTGACGCTGACGTCATGGCCCAGTGAATAAGTCTGGCTCAGCGGGTTGTAGCTCATGCCGGTCAGTTCGCGCAGCGAGAGGTCGGCCTGGCGGATCCAGTTTTCCAGTTCGGAAGGCTTGATGAATTTGCTGTAATCATGGGTGCCTTTCGGCAGCAGTTTCAACAGGTACTCTGCGCCGACGATGGCGAACATCCAGGCTTTGGGATTGCGGTTGATAGTGGAGAAAAAAACGTGGCCGTCAGGTTTGACCAGTCCGGCGCAGGCGCGGATCACCGAGGCGGGATCGGGCACATGCTCCAGCATTTCCAGACAGGTAACCACATCGTAAGCCTGCGGCCGTTCGGCCGCCAGTTCTTCGGCGGTGATCTGCCGGTAATCAACCTTAACGCCTGATTCAAGCTGGTGCAGACGCGCCACGCTCAATGGCGCTTCGCCCATGTCGATGCCGGTGACGTTGGCGCCCCGTTGCGCCATGCTCTCCGAGAGAATGCCGCCGCCACAGCCCACATCGACGACATTCTTGCCGGCCAGCATGGCGCGCTGGTCGATAAAATCCAGTCGCAGCGGGTTGATGTCATGCAGGGGTTTGAATTCGCTGTGCGGATCCCACCAGCGCGAGGCGAGTTCTTCAAATTTGGAAATTTCCTGCGGGTCGATGTTGAGAGTTTGACTATTCATGGGTGACTAGCTTAACGTGAAATCCAGAAACTGTCAGCTATCTGTGTGATGAAATCAGACAAACCCATGAGCGAACAAGCAGCCTGTCCCTGTGGCAGCGGCGTAATATTTTCAGCCTGTTGTGGCCCTTATCTCACGCAGCCGGGATCCGCGCCCACGGCGGAAAGTCTGATGCGTTCGCGTTATACCGCGTATGTTCGCGCAGATGAAGGCTATCTGTTACAGACCTGGCATGGGTCAACGCGGCCTGCCTGTATTGAGTTTGATGAGAGGATGCAATGGATGGGTCTGGAAATACTGTCCAGCACAGCCGCAAGCGCCGATGATAAACTCGGTACGGTTGAGTTTATTGCCCGCTACAAGCTCAACGGTCGGTTTGAGGCGCTGCATGAAACCAGCCGTTTCGTTAAGGAGCGGGACAAATGGTGTTATCTTGATGGCCGGATTCATGCAGCGAAAATTAACACTAAACCAACAGCTCGAAATGTATCCTGTCCCTGCGGCAGTGGAAAAAAATATAAACGCTGCTGTGGTCGTTGAGTAGAAAATTAAAGGGGAAAGCATGTCTACAAATACTGAGTCATCTACATTGCAACGCATAAAAAAATTCTGGGGGTTTGAATCCAGCAGCGTTAGCCATGCCGAAAAACTGGCCTCGACGCTGGGCGGGGTGTTGTCGATTTTTCTGATTGCCTTTGTGACCAATAAAATTACCGGTGCGACCGGCGCCACGTTGATTGTGCCGTCGATGGGTGCGTCGGCGGTGTTGCTGTTTGCCGTGCCGCATGGAAAGCTGTCCCAACCCTGGGCGCTGTTCGGCGGGCATTTTATTTCGGCGCTGGTCGGGGTGGCCTGCTATCAGTTTGTCTCCGATTACTATCTGGCGGCGGGGATGGCGGTGGGGCTGGCGATTGGCGCGATGCATGTTTGCCGCTGTATTCATCCTCCCGGTGGCGCCACTGCGCTGGCTGCGGTTATTGGCGGGCCGGCCATTCATGCGATTGGCTATGACTATGTTTTGATTCCTATTTTATTGAACGCCCTGATTATTTTCACGGTCGCTTTTGTCTTTAACAATCTGTTTCCCTGGCGGCGTTATCCGGTCAGCATGATGCGTTTCAGCGAGCGCCCGCAGGCAAAGCCGGTGAATCTGGATCGCCTGATTGATCGAAACCATATCCAACAGGCGCTGGAGGATATGGATCTGGTGGTGGATATGACCAGTGATGATATCCAGCGCCTGTTCGCCCTGACTCTGGAGCATGCTGATCGGCAGCGGCTGCAAAGCGCGCAGATCCGCGTGGGCGCGTATTATACCAACGGTAAGCATGGGGCTGAGTGGTCAGTGCGTCAGGTTATCGATGAGGCGGCATCCGATGATCCGGATAAAGATATGGTGATCTATCAGGTGGTTGAGGGGCGGGGTCTGCACAGCTCGGATAGCTGCACCCGGCGGGAATTCGCTGAGTGGGCAACGCGTGAAATGGCGCCCAGCAATGGCGCGGCCTGAGATCAACCGCCCCGGGGATGGGGCAATAGCAATCGTTTCCAGTAAATACCTCACTGGATGCATCAATATCATACATTTCATAGAAGTTTGAGCTATAATGCGCCGCCGCCGGGACGCTTCCCGGTGCGTGGGCGATCCGGAATTTCACGGTAATTTGCCGGTTGTGGTCGAGGAGCGGCCAGCAAATTATTGATTAACAACATTTTTTATACGAGTAGCGGGAACATGACTGATTTAACAAATTACAGAAACATAGGTATTTTTGCCCACGTGGATGCAGGTAAGACCACGACCACGGAGCGTATTCTCAAACTGACCGGCAAAATTCATAAGACCGGCGAGGTTCATGACGGCGAAGCCACCACCGATTTCATGGAGCAGGAACAGGAACGCGGCATCACCATTCAGTCCGCCGCCACCTCCTGTGTCTGGGATAACCATCGCCTGAACATCATCGACACCCCCGGACACGTTGACTTCACCATTGAAGTGTATCGTTCTCTGAAAGTGCTGGACGGCGGCGTGGGCGTATTCTGTGGTTCGGGCGGCGTGGAGCCGCAGTCGGAAACCAACTGGCGTTATGCCAATGAATCCGAAGTCGCACGCATCATTCTGGTCAACAAACTGGATCGCATGGGCGCCGATTTTTATCGCGTGGTCAAGCAGGTGGAAGACGTGCTCGGCGCGAACCCGCTGGTCATGGTATTGCCGATTGGCATCGAAGATGATTTCAAGGGCGTCGTGGATTTGCTCACACGCAAAGCCTGGATCTGGGATGATTCCGGTGATCCCACCAAATACACGCTGGAAGACGTGCCTGCCGATATGGCCGACAAGGTGGAAGAATGGCGTGAAAAACTGATCGAAACCGCTGTCGAGCAGGATGATGAGCTGATGGAACAATATCTGGAAGGCAACGAGCCTTCGATTGATGAGATCAAGGCCTGCATCCGCAAGGGCACGATCGCGCTGGACTTCTTCCCGACCTATTGCGGTTCTGCGTTCAAGAACAAGGGCATTCAGCCGGTGCTGAATGCGGTAGTGGATTTCCTGCCCAATCCAATGGAAGTCAAGCCTCAGCCGGAAGTGGATCTGGAAGGCCATGAAACCGGTGAATACGCTATCGTTGATCCGGAGCGGCCGTTGCGCGCGCTGGCCTTCAAGATTATGGATGACCGCTTTGGCGCCCTGACCTTTATTCGTATTTATTCCGGCGTCATCGAAAAAGGCACGACCGTACTCAATACCGCCACCGGCAAGACCGAGCGCATCGGCCGTATCGTGGAAATGCACGCCGACTCGCGTGAAGAGCTGGATCGCGCGCAGGCCGGCGACATCGTCGCGGTGCTGGGCATGAAAAATGTGCAGACCGGTCACACGCTTTGTGATCCCAAGAATCCGGCGACGCTGGAACCGATGGTGTTCCCCGATCCGGTTATTTCCATTGCCGTTGCGCCGAAAGACAAGGCCGCTTCTGAAAAACTCGGCGTGGCGCTGGGCAAGATGATTGCTGAAGATCCTTCTTTCCGGGTTGAAACCGATGAAGACAGTGGCGAGACCATCCTCAAGGGCATGGGCGAACTGCATCTGGATATTAAAGTCGATATTCTCAAACGGACTCATGGCGTGGAAGTCGAAGTCGGCAAACCGCAGGTGGCCTATCGCGAAACCATCACTCAGCGGATCGAAGACAGCTACACCCATAAGAAACAGACCGGTGGTTCCGGTCAGTTCGCCAAGATCGATTACATCATCGAACCGGGCGAGCCGGGCAGTGGTTTCGAATTTGAATCCAAGGTCACCGGCGGTAACGTGCCGCGTGAATTCTGGCCGGCTGTGCAGAAGGGCTTTGAAAACAGCATGGAGCGCGGCGTGCTTGCCGGTTTCCCGACGCTGGACTTCAAGGTGACATTGATGGACGGTGGCTATCACCCGGTTGACTCCTCGGCGGTGGCCTATGAACTGGCTGCGCGAGCGGCCTATCGTCAGAGCATGCCGAAGGCGGGTCCGCAGTTGATGGAGCCGATCATGAAGGTCGATGTCTTTACGCCTGAAGATCATGTCGGTGATGTGATTGGCGATTTGAATCGTCGTCGCGGCATGATTAAATCACAGGAACCGGGCAGCACCGGCGTGCGCATCAAGGCTGAATGTCCGCTCTCTGAAATGTTCGGCTACATCGGCGATCTGCGCACCATGACGTCCGGTCGCGGTCAGTTCTCGATGGAGTTCCTGCATTACATGCCCTGTCCGAAGAACGTGGCTGAAGACGTCATCAAGGAAACGCTGGAACGCGAAGCGAACAAGAAATAATTTCTGTTCGTCTGTTTTCAGTATGATGCGAAAAAGGGCTGGTTTCACCAGCCCTTTTTTGTCCTGGTTAATAATCTATGACAGGTAAGGTTTGTGACCAATAACGATATCTTGCGCCGTATTCGCTATATTTTTGATTATCACGAATCAAAAATAGTGAAGATCTTTGCCTTAGCGGATTATAAAGTCACGCAGGAACAGATCAGCCGCTGGCTGAAAAAAGAAGATGATCCCGAATACCAGAACTGCAGTGATATGCATCTGGCCGTTTTTCTAAATGGCCTGATTAATGAGAAACGCGGCAAAAAAGACGGCGCTCAACCGGCGCCGGAAAAAAAATTAAACAACAATATTATTTTCAGAAAATTAAAAATCGCCTTAAACCTAAAAGATGACGATATACTGGCGATCCTGAATCTTGCCGGCGTGTCTATTAGCCGACATGAATTAAGCGCCTTTTTCCGTCGCGCGGATCACAAACATTACCGCGTCTGTAAAGATCAGATTCTTCGAAATTTTCTCAAAGGTCTGCTCGTGAAATATCGCCCCGAAGCATCATCAACGACGGAATTTAAATAAGCGTTCCGAATTCCTGTCCACTACAAAGCTTTACGTTCGTGGTGAAGTCCTGAGCCTGACGAAGGGTCGAACCATGAACGTAAAGACTGAAATTCCAATGTTTAAAGCTATTCGTCCTTCGACAGGCTCAGGACGAACAGCTCTAACTGGACAGGAATTTGGAACGATTATTTAAGGAAGCTCTGATTAATTCCGCCGTTCGTGGTGAGCCTGTCGAACCATGAACGCTAAGCATTGTAAAATCATAATGTTATATAGTTCACCCTTCGACAGGCTCAGGGCGAACGGAATTAATCAGAGCTTCCTTAAGTGGAAGTGATTGTAGGTTCGATTTCAATCGAACATCTGCGGCTCCAGCCGTACGGGTATTGAGAAAGCCTGTCTGGTAAGACATAGCCGTTTACCTGTCCGGCTCAGAAGCCCGTCCCAGATGATACATCGCCATGTTGTTATTCAGCGCCACGCGATCCTGTGTGTTAAACCAGTCCGGATAAATGCAGATATCGCCTTTTACCCATAAACAGCCATTCTCGATTTTATAATCGCAATAATAAACATCCCCCATCAGACTGCCGGTATTTAGGGCCTGTTGTTGATAGCGCTCAACTTTATCGAGTGAATCAAAAATCGTGTTAATCGCAATCGGACCGATCTCGGTCATGCCCCAGTTACACATGAAGCGCGCGCCTCGCTGGACGAAGGCGGTAATGATTTCGAAACTGACATTATGGCTGCCACAGGTGATGAACAGGCCGCTCAGATCTATTTCAGTAAAGCTGTGCGTGTTCATCAACATCTGGCAATGCGCCGGAGTAAGGTGGGTGTGGGTGTAAGCCTGGATATCCTGCCAGAAACGGTAAGCATTGAAGGGCTGAATGTTCACGTCTGCGCCGATGCTCAGCGCGGGCAGGGTTTGCGCCAGCACCCCGCCGGCATGATTCATACTGCAGACGGTCAGGATCCGGCTGTGTTGAGTAATCTGTTGCGCCTCAAGCGCAACGGCGTTAGCGGCGGCGAGTTTATCCGGCGGTTGAAACAGGATTTTGGCTTCCCCGGTGGTGCCGGAACTGCATAACTCAAAGCCCTGTTCGAGCCAGCGTTTCCATTCCGCGATCATTCACGTTCACTCATCATGGCGGATAAAATAAGCTTCGGTATCACGGACAATCTTTTTTGCCAGCTGGTACGGGGTGAAGGGAAACAGGCCGGGGATCAGGGCGTGGATAATGCCGGTTATTAACAGCGTGAGAGCCAGCAGGTTAAACCACATGGCGATAAACAGATGGCGAAAATAACCGCTGTGCGCTTTTTGTAAATGATTTGAATCCCACATTGGATTTTCCTGTTGTTATGTTGCGACACATTAAGCGATACCGGCCCGAAATTTTAGTGTTCCGCCAGTTTTTCACGCCACTCGCGGCTGCGTTCGAGTATGGCGGCGGGGTTGAGGGTGGTGAGTTCGCCATCCCGCAGCAGTTGCCGTCCGGCCACCCAGACGTCACGAATACAGTGACGACCTGCGGAATAGACTACCTGTGATTCAGGATGGTAGATCGGCTGGGTATCCACGCCGCTGAGATCAATGGCAATCATGTCGGCAGCCTTGCCGGGTTTGAGTGAACCGATTTCCTCATCCAGTCCCAGTGCGCGGGCGCCGTTAATGGTGGCCATCTCTAGCGCCTGCATGGCCGGTACGGCGCTGGCGTTGCCGGCCACGGCCTTGGCCAGCAGGGCGGCGCTGCGCATTTCACCGGCCATATCCAGATCATTGTTGCTGGCGGCGCTGTCGGTGCCCAGCGCCACATTCACCCCGGCTTCGATCAGGGCCTGCACCGGGCAGAAACCACTGGCCAGTTTGAGGTTGGATTCCGGGCAATGCGCTATGTGCACGCCGGTATCCGCCAGCAGACTGATTTCGTCTTTTTCAAGCTGGGTCATGTGCACCGCCAGCAAACGCGGGCTGAGTAATTCCAGTTTCTGCAAACGCGCAATGGGGCGCATGCCGAATTTTTCCATTGATTCCTGAACTTCGACAGCCGTTTCATGCAGGTGGATATGAATGGGGATCTCCAGTTCCTCGGCATAAGTGCCGACGCGGGTCAGAGGATCATCAGAAACCGTGTACGGCGCATGCGGGGCAAAGGCGGTGCGGACCAGGTTGTTGCCGCTGAGTTGATCGTGCAGGGCAATGCCTTTGTGCAAGTATTCATCCGCATCCTGCGCCCAGGCGGTGGGGAAGTCGAGCACGATTAAGCCGACCACCGCGCGCATGCCGGCGTGCTCGGCAGCGCGCGCCGTTTCATCGGGGAAGAAATACATGTCATTGAAACAGGTGGCGCCGCTTTTGATCATTTCCGCACAGGCCAGCAGGCTGCCGTCATGTACAAATTCAGGATTGACCCAGCGGCTCTCCACCGGCCAGATATGATTATTGAGCCAGTCCATCAGCGGCAGATCATCGGCCAGTCCACGCATCAGACTCATGGCGGCGTGACCATGTATATTGATAAAGCCGGGCATCAGAACATGCTGATCCCGGTGGATGTGAATGTCAGGCTGGAATTGCGCCTCGGCTTCAGTCGCCGGCAGGATGGCGACAATGCGGCCATCGTTAATGGCAATCGCATGATTGTCGAGAATGGTATTTGCCGGTTCGATGGGAATGATCCAGCGCGCGGTGATTAAAGTATCTATGTTCATAAGGGACGAGGTACGAGTGACGAGGGACGAGAAAAACCGTTTATCCATTAAACTTTTTTTGTTACTTTAGCCTATATTCTTGCACAAAGGAAAATAATCATAATGATGCTGTTAATTTCAACCTCCACCTCGTCCCTCGTCACTCGTCCCTCGTCACTATTATTATCATGAGCGTTATTCCCATTCGCTGGCATGACGGCGGCCTGAAATTAATCGATCAGCGTCTGTTGCCGGGCGAATCAACAGAGATTCACTATGACTCGGTGGCCGCTGTCGCCGATGCAATTCGTGACATGGTGGTGCGCGGCGCGCCGGCGATTGGCATTACCGCGGCGTTTGGCGTGGTGCTGGCGGCGCGTGCGCATTATGCTGAAAATCCCGATAACTGGCGGGAGTCAATTAAAGACGATTTGACGATGCTGGCCGGGGCGCGGCCAACGGCGATTAATCTGCTCTGGGCGATTGAGCGCATGCGCAATTGTTTTGCTGATATCGAGGGTGATCCGCTTGAATCTCTTCTGGCGGAAGCGAAAGCGATTCACGCAGAAGATATTGCCGCGAATCAGCGCATGGGTGAACTGGGCGCGGGTTTGATTGAGTCAGGCAGCAGTATCCTGACCCATTGTAATGCCGGGGCGCTGGCCACCGGCGGTTACGGTACGGCGCTGGGCGTGATCCGCAGTGCGGTGATGGCGGGCAAGGTCGAACAGGTGTTTGCCGATGAAACCCGCCCCTGGTTGCAGGGCGCGCGCCTGACCGCCTGGGAATTACTGCAGGATGGCATTCCGGTGAGTCTGATTGCCGAGGGCGCGGCTTCCTGGCTGATGCATCAGGGCAAGGTGCAGTGGATCGTGGTCGGTTCGGATCGCATTGCCGCCAATGGCGATGTGGCCAATAAAATCGGCACCTACCAGCTGGCCGTGTCCGCCCGTCATCACGGGGTGAAATTCATGGTCGTCGCGCCGACCTCGACCGTCGATATGCAGGTGGCTTCGGGGGCGGAGATTCCCATCGAAACCCGCACTGCCGATGAACTGCTGAAATGCGGTGATAAAACCGTGGCCGCCGCAGGGGCTTCAGCGTGGAATCCGGTCTTCGATGTGACCCCCGCCGCGCTGGTGGATGCCATCGTGACCGAGCAGGGGGTGGTGGAAAAGCCCGATCGTGAAAAGATGCTGGCCATGATGCAAAATGTCTGATTCATTTTCCTGATTTTCCCATTAAAACGCCGTAAACGCCTTCTCGGCGTCGATCTGTTTAATGCAGTAGGTGGCGCTGCTGTGCTAGAATGGCCGCTTATTTTGCTCAAAAGCTCGATACTGAAATTAAGCTGAACACTAACCCGCGCACGCACAGGAAGCCATGACCGAATTCGCCAAAGAAATTCTCCCCATCAATATCGAAGAGGAAATGAAGCAGTCCTATCTGGATTACGCCATGAGCGTGATCGTGGGCCGCGCCCTGCCGGACGTGCGCGACGGACTCAAGCCGGTGCATCGCCGGGTGCTTTACGCCATGCGCGAACTGGGCAACGACTGGAACAAGCCCTATAAGAAGTCTGCACGCGTGGTTGGTGACGTGATTGGTAAATACCATCCGCATGGCGATACGGCGGTCTACGATACGATTGTGCGCATGGCCCAGCCTTTTTCCCTGCGCTACATGCTGGTGGACGGGCAGGGCAACTTCGGCTCGGTCGATGGCGATTCGCCGGCGGCCATGCGTTACACCGAAGTGCGCATGGCGAAGATCGCGCATGAGTTGCTGGCGGATCTGGAACGGGAAACGGTCGATTTTGTCGCCAACTATGATGAGTCGGAACATGAACCGGAAGTGTTGCCGGCGCGTCTGCCCAATCTGTTGATCAATGGTTCGGCCGGTATCGCGGTGGGCATGGCCACCAATATTCCGCCGCATAATCTCAGCGAAATTATCAACGCCTGTCTGGCGCTGATTGAAAATCCCGATACGACCATTCAGGAAATCATGCAGCATGTGCCCGGCCCGGATTTCCCCACTGCCGGCATCATTAACGGCGCGCGCGGCATCGCCGAAGCCTATGCCGGTGGCCGGGGACGCATCTATGTGCGCGCCCGCACCCATGTGGAAGAGTTCGGCAATAACCGTGAACGGCTGGTGGTGACCGAACTGCCTTATCAGGTGAACAAGGCGCGCCTGATCGAGCGCATCGCCGAGCTGGTCAAAGAGAAAAAAATCGAAGGCATTTCCGAACTGCGTGACGAATCGGATAAAGACGGCATGCGCGTGGTGATCGAATTGCGTCGCGGCGAGATGTCCGACGTGTTGCTGAATAATCTCTACAAGCAGACCCAGATGCAGAGCGTGTTCGGCATCAACATGGTGGCGCTGGTAGATGGCCAGCCGCGTCTGCTGAACATCAAACAGATCCTTGAAGCCTTTATCCGCCATCGTCGTGAAGTCGTTACCCGACGCACGATTTTTGATTTACGCAAGGCGCGGGAAAAAGCGCATGTGCGCGAAGGGCTGGCGATTGCGCTGGCGAATATCGATCCCATTATTACCATGATCAAGGCGGCGAAGAATCCGGCCGAAGCCAAAGCCGGGTTGGTGTCCACCGCCTGGGAACCGGGCGTGGTGATCGAGATGCTGTCGCGCACCGGCGCGGAAGGTTCGAAGCCGGAAGGCCTGCCTGATAATGTCGGGCTGGTCGACGGCAAATATTATCTTTCCGACACACAGGCGCAGGCGATTCTCGACATGCGCCTGCACCGGCTGACCGGACTTGAACAGGACAAGATTCTCAGAGAATACGGTGAACTGCTGGATTTGATCGCCGAGCTGTTAGCGATACTGGCCAGCGCCGATCGGTTGATGGAAGTCATACGTGAAGAACTGGAAGAAATAAAAGAACAGTACGGTGATGAGCGACGCACGGAAATCGTCGCCAGTCAGGAAGATTTATCCATCGAAGATCTGATCACCGAAGAAGACGTGGTGGTGACGCTTTCCCATGAAGGCTATGCCAAGGCGCAACCGATTACGACCTACAGCGCGCAGCGTCGCGGCGGCAAAGGCAAGGCGGCGACCTCGGTGAAAGACGAAGATTTCATCGACAAACTGCTGGTCGCCAGCACTCACGATACGATTTTATGTTTCTCCAGTCGGGGCAAGGCTTACTGGCTTAAGGTGTATGAACTGCCACAGGCCGGGCGCACTGCGCGCGGGCGACCGATTATCAATTTATTGCCGCTGGAAGAAGGCGAACGCATTAATGCGATTCTGCCCATCCGTGAATATGAAGAAGGCAAATATGTTTTCTTTGCGACCGCGAACGGCACGGTGAAGAAGACCCCGCTAAAAGATTTCTCGCGTCCGCGCGCCTCCGGCATCATCGCCATCGAACTGCGCGGCGATGATCAACTGGTGGGCGTGGAACTCACCGATGGCACTCAGGATGTATTGCTGTTTTCCAGCAGTGGTAAAGCGATTCGCTTTAATGAAGATGTGGTGCGGGCGATGGGCCGCACCGCTGCCGGTGTGCGGGGTATTAAATTGCAACCGGGGCAATCGGTAATTTCACTGATTATCGCCAGTGAGGGTTGTGTTCTGTCGGCTACCGAAAACGGTTATGGCAAACGCACCATGATTGATGATTATCCCCGTCATGGCCGGGGTGGGCAGGGCGTGATTTCGGTGCAGACGACAGGACGTAATGGCGATGTGATTGGCGCAGAGCTGGTCAGTGAAAATGATGAAGTTATGCTTATTACCACCAATGGCACATTAGTTCGCATACGCGCGGATGAAATTTCCGTGATGGGACGCAACACCCAGGGCGTACGTTTGATCAGTTTGGGTGGCGATGAAAAACTGTCCGGCATCGAACGGATCGAAAATATTCAGGATGATGAAGACGAAGATGATTGAAGCGTGGTGAATAAACGCGAGGAACGCGGAGACGCAAAGACGCAGAGATAATTTATTTATTTTATTCTCCACTTCACTCCCATACTGTATGTGGAAACATATACAACAATGGCATAATGTAAGCTGGTATAATTTCCTACGCAGGAGCGTAAGAACCAAAAATAAATTATTTCCTCTGCGTCTTTGCGTCTTTGCGTCTCCGCGTTCTCTGCGTTATTACAAAATCGTCTAACAAAAGTTTTATACAATAAAGTTTGGGAGTAAGTGATGTCTCGAGTATTTAATTTCAGCGCCGGTCCGGCCATGCTGCCGGAAGCGGTGCTTAAACAGGCGCAGTCGGAAATGACGGACTGGCAGGGTAGCGGTATGTCGGTGATGGAAATGAGTCACCGTGGTAAGGAGTTTATGTCCATTGCCGAGAAAGCCGCAGCCGATCTGCGTGAAATCATGGCCATTCCCGATAGCCATGAAATTCTGTTTTTACAGGGCGGCGCCAGCAGCCAGTTTGCGATGGCGCCGATGAATCTGTTGCGCGGTAAAACCTCGGCGGATTATATCAACACCGGCGCCTGGTCGAAGAAAGCCATTGCCGAAGCCAAACGCTATTGCGAGGTGAACATCGCCGCCAGTTCCGAGGATGACAAGTTCAGCAGCGCGCCGGCGCAGGGCGATTTGAAATTAAACGCCGATGCCGCCTATGTGCATTACACGCCGAATGAAACCATTGGTGGTGTCGAGTTCAACTATATTCCCGAGACAGGTGATGTGCCGTTAGTGGCCGATATGTCGTCGACCATTCTGTCCCGTCCGATTGATGTTTCAAAGTTCGGCGTTATTTACGCCGGTGCGCAGAAGAATATCGGTCCCGCCGGTTTAACCGTTGTGATCGTGCGCAAGGATCTCATGGGGGATGTGATTGACGGTACGCCATCGATGCTGAATTATGAAGTTCAGGCCAAAGCCGAATCCATGTATAACACTCCCCCCACCTATAGCTGGTATCTGGCCGGACTGGTTTTTACCTGGATTAAAGACAGGGGTGGACTGGCGGCAATGGCGGAGATCAACAAACGCAAGTCTGATAAATTGTATGCGGCCATTGACAGTTCAGATTTTTACGCGAACCCGGTGAAGCCGGAGTGCCGCTCCTGGATGAACGTGCCGTTCACGCTTGCCAACGCCGATCTGGACAGCGTATTTCTTGAGGAAGCAAAAAAAGAAGGGCTGGTGACATTGAAGGGCCATCGTTCAGTCGGCGGCATGCGCGCCAGTATTTATAACGCCATGCCCGAAGCCGGCGTCGATGCGCTGGTGGCGTTCATGGCCGAGTTTGAAAAGCGTCACGGTTGATTGATGGATATGAAATAAACGCAGAGAACGCAGAGGCGCAAAGACGCAGAGAAAATAATTTATTGGTATTTAGCAGACGCTGACTATATCCTGCGCCTTGCAATCCAAAAGTAAATCTGCCAACAAAGAATCTAAATGATTTATGCCATATCTTACACTTAATTAAACAAAATCATCTCTGCGTCTTTGCGCCTCTGCGTTCTCTGCGTTTAATTCATATCCATCAATCAACCGTGACGCTTTTCAAACTCGGCCATGAACGCCACCAGCG
>WFVC01000144.1 GCA_015491815.1 Gammaproteobacteria bacterium
ATGGTCATGATGGTGACGATGCCGATGGCGCCGACGAGCAGGGAAATACCGCCGATGGCGGCGACCGCGAAGGTCAGTACATTGAGAACCGATCCGAGCACATCGAGCATCTGTTGCTGGGTGGTGATGGTTACGTCATCGGCGCCGTGACGGGCTTCAAGCGTGCGCCGGATACCGGCCACGACCTTGTCCACCGAGGTGTTTTCGGTGTAGAGGACATCGATTTCAAACAGGCTATCACGGTTGAACAGGGCCATGGCCCGGGCGGCGGGAATATACACCGTGTCGTCCAGATCAAAGCCCAGCACCGTGCCCTTGGCTTGCATGACGCCAATGATGCGATAACGACTGCCGCCGATGGTGATGCGCCGGCCGAGCGGGTTGTCCGCGCCAAACAGTTCCTGGCGCAGTTTGCTGCCGAGTACGGCAAAGGCGCGCGGCGCATTGGGATCATCGGCAGGCAGGAAGCGTCCGGATTTGACCGCCATGCTGAAAGCCTCGGGCATGGCCGGACCCACCCCGTAGACGGAGGTGCGCCGACGCCGGTTGCCGGCTTCGACTTCGGCATTGCCCTGTACAAACGGCACCACGGCGCGCGCATAGGGCAGCCGTTCCAGCGCGCCGGCATCGTCGATGCTCAGTGGCCGTTCACTGCCGAAGATCCCCATGCTGGCGCCGCTGGTGGTGGCTTTGCCGGGATTGATGGCGACCAGATTGGTGCCGAACTGGGTGAACTCCGAGAGCACAAAGCGGTGAATGCCTTCACCGATGGAGGTGAGCAGGACTACGGCGCTAATGCCGACGCCGATGCCCAGCGCGGTAAGAAAGCTGCGCAGACGATGATCGTTGAGGGAGCGCAGGGTGAGGTTGAGGTAGTCGCGATTGTGCATGGTCTAAATAAATGCTCTAAGTTTCTGGCTAGTTATGTCCGTTCGCCCTGAGCTTGTCGAAGGGTGAACAGGGATTTGGAACATTAACTCATCTTCCCGACAACGCCAGCACCGGATCCAGTCGCGCGGCGCGGCGGGCCGGCAGCAGGGAAAACAGCAGGCCCGCGCCCAGCGCCACCGCCAGTGAAGTGACAATGGCCCAGAGAGGCGCATAGGCGGGCAGGCTGGGAAAGGCCACGCGCAGGGCGGCGTTGCCCAGCTCGCCCAGCAACAGACCGATGCCCGCGCCCAGCGCCGAGAGCAATATGGCTTCAGACAGAATCAGCAGAATAATCTGCCGGGGCGCAGCGCCCAGCGCCTTGAGCAGACCGATTTCAGCGGTGCGCTGGGAGACGGCGACCAGCATCACGTTCATGATCAGAATACCGGCCACCGCCAGACTGATGGCGGCGATCCCGGCGATGGCGTAAGTAAGCGCGCTGAGAATTTTGTCAAAGGTGGCCAGCACTGCGTCCTGAGTGATCACGGTGACGTCACGCTTGCCCTGATGACGCGCCTTCAGGCTGTCAATGACAAACTGCTTGACCGGTTCGATGTCCGCCCGGCTGCGCGCTTCGACCAGAATGCGGAACAGAGACGCGGTATTGAACAACTGCTGCGCGGAGGCCACGGGAATGATAATGGTGTCCTGCACGTCGACGCCGATGGAACGGCCTTCGGAGGCGAGTACGCCGATGACCCGGAAACGCCGATCACCGAGGCGCAGCCATTCACCCAGCGCCCGTCTGGGGCCGAACAGTTCATCGCGGATGTTGCGGCCAATGACGCAGACCGGGGTGGCGCGATCCAGATCGCCGGCCGGGAGAAACTGTCCCTGCGCCAGTGTCCAGTGGCGCAGCGGCAGCAGTTGATTATTACTGCCAAGGATGACCGCCTCCCGACTGCGGCCCATGAAACTGGCGTTCAGGGAACCGATGTTAATGGGGGATATGCGTCGCACCTGATGCGAACGCAACAGACTCGTGGCGTCGTCAAGGGTCAGATCGCGCGGCGTCTCGCCCATCAGGGTGGTGGGGTTGAGTCCGGCGGTTTCTGAATAGCCGGGAATGACGATAATCAGGTTGGCGCCCAGCGAGGCGAATTCATTCATCACATAACGGCGCGCGCCTTCGCCCAGCGCGGTGAGCATGATCACCGCCGCCACGCCAATCGCCATGGCCAGCAGCATCAGCCCGGTGCGGGCGGGATAGCCCCTGAGGGCGCGCCCGGCAAAGCGGGCGATGTCGATGCTCTGGATTTGCATGCTGTTTTGTTCCGATCAATATGACGCAGATTATAAACGCAGAGGGCGTAAGGACGCGCAGGCGCAGAGAATATTTATAGTGAGAGTTTTGTATTTCCCCCTGAGCGTTTATCCCCGTGAGTATTTGTTAGTGTTGTTTGATGAAACTCTGCGCCTCCGTGTTTCCGCTCCCTGCGTTAATCATCCCTGGTCTGTACGACTGAAATCGCAGCTGCGTTATGGATTCGTTCCGCTTTCTTCCAGCAGGCGCAGGGCGGTCTGACGGCAACTGTCCAGCACCTGTTCAGAGGTCTTGGTTTCGCTCAGAGCGCGACACAGGGCCACGCCGCCGATCATCATTGCGGTGATGGCGAAGGCGCTGCGGTGATCCGCGTGCGGCATCAGCTTGTCGCCGATCAGCCGGCTCAGTTGTTTGTAAACCTCGGTGTAGGCGTCGCGTGCGGCGGGATCGCGGTTGGCGACATCGGTGGCGAGAAAGGCCAGCGGGCAGGCGCTGCTTTTCTCGTTGACATGCTCGTGGCTCAGGTAATTAAAGAACAATTGTTTGAGCCAGTCCTTATCATTGAGATTGTCATCGGCCGGCATCAGTTCGGGACGCCGTTGCAGGGCGGCGAGAATGGCCTCGGCATAGACCTCGCTTTTGTTGGCGAAATGGGCGTAAAAAGCGCCGCGGGTAAGTCCGGCGTGTTCCATGAGCTGATCAATGGTGATGCTGTCGTAGCCGTGGCGGGTGAACAGATAGAGGGCGCTGTCGAGAATTTTCTCCCGGCTTTGCTGTTTGTGATCGCTGGAATAGGGTATGGCTCAAGTCTACGCCGGTTTTTAAATATGTTCTTGATCATATATTAACGCCGCCTATTATCAAGCTTCTTTTAATCCACAGGGAGTTGAATATGAGTATGTTAAACACCGTTTCACAGGAACAGGCGCAGGGTTCGGTTGCAGAGCTGTACAGCACTTTTGAAGAACAGATTGGCTTTATCCCCAACGCCTTCAAACTGAGCAGCGTCAGCCCGCAGATGATGCAACAGCAGTGGGAATACATCGGCTATTACATGCAGCATCCGCATCTTTCGAAAGTATTGACCACCCTGATTCGTTTGCTGGTTTCGCAAAAAGTGGACTGTGAATACTGCATTAATCTGAATACCGCCCTGCTGATCAATGAAGCCGGTGTCGCGGCTGATGAGGTGGCGGCGATACGTGCCGATCCCGCGAAAGCGCCGCTGGATGAAAAGGAAAAAGCGCTGCTGTTATTCGTGCTCGATGCAGTAGCGGATGCGCATGCGGTGAGTCAGGCCGATATACAGAAATTGCGCGAGCTGGGCTGTTCCGAACTTGAAATCCATGATGCGCTGAATCACGGCGCGCGTCAGGTGGGAATGGACATCATGCTCAATGCCTTTAAGGTCGAGAATGATTTTTAGCTGCGTTCGATGCGCCCGTCGAGCATATGAATCCGCCGTCGGGCGCGCCGACCAATCGCGGCATCATGGGTGACGATGATCAGGGTGATGCCGCGTTGGTTGAGCTGTTCGAGAACGTGGATCACATCCTGCCCGGATTTTTGATCCAGATTGCCGGTAGGCTCATCGGCTAATAATAATGTTGGTTGAGTGACGGTGGCGCGGGCAATGGCCACACGCTGGCGTTGCCCGCCGGAAAGTTGATCGGGTTTATGCTGACTGCGGTCACTTAGATCCAGTTCGGCCAGCGCCTGTTCAACCCGGGGGCGACGTTCTTCGATGGCGACTCCCGCCAGCATCAGCGGCAGCTCGACATTCTCAAATGCAGTCAGGCGGGGCACCAGATGAAAGGCCTGAAAGACGAAGCCGATGTAGCGGTTGCGGGTGGCGGCCAGTTGTTCATCACTGAGCGCGGTGACATCCTGCCCGTTCAGAAAATACTGACCGGCGCTGGCCCGGTCGAGCAGGCCGAGCAGATTGAGCAGGGTGGATTTGCCCGAGCCGGACGGTCCCATGATGGAAACATAGTCACCATCGGCAAAATCGAGATTGATATCATCGAGGGCGTGAACGGTTTGTTCGCCGACCTGAAAGTTACGGTGAATATTGCGCAGTTCGATCATCGTTTATTCAGGTTTTACCCGGACGCCGTCTTCCAGCCCGTCACGTTCTACCGAAACGACGATGCGATCGCCTTTCTCCAGACCGGATAACACTTGCGTGTAGCTCCAGTTATGCATGCCGGTTTTAATTCGGCGTTTTTCGATGCGGTTGTCACCGCGCAGGACAAACACATGTTGATCTTCCATCAACGCCTCGGTGGGAATGCGTAGCACGTTTTCGCGGCGTTTAAGGATAACCTCAACATCTGCGCTGTAACCGGGCAGCATTTTTTTCGCATTGGCCGGATTCTGGAAATCCACCTCAACCTCGACGGTGCGCGCCTGTTTTTCACGTTCCAGCACATAGGCGGCGACCCGGCGAATGCGACCCTCGAACAGCGTACCGGCAAAGGCGTCGAGTGAAATATTGGCTTCCATGCCGGTTCTGATCTGTGGCGCATCGACTTCATCGATGGGCGCGGAAACGTACAGACAGGTGTAGTCGATCAAATCAATCGCCGGCACTGTAGCGACGCCGACCGGCGAGGGGGTGAGATATTCTCCCAGCTCACCGTTGACCTCGGCCACGCTGCCGTCAAACGGGGCTAACAGACGGGTGCGCGCCAGCGCCGCAGCGGCGACATCGATGCGCGCCTGACTGACTTCGATTGAGGTGTTGGCCGCATCGCAGGCCGCCTGACGGGCGCTGGCTTCGCTGTCGGCCTTGTCGATGGCTTCCTCGGAGGCGAGATTTTTTTTCACCAGCGTCCGCAGGCGTCTGGCGTCACGGCGGGCGACTTCGGCAATTACGCAGGCTTCGCGCGCGCGTGAGGTGGCCGCCTGCGCTTCACGGCGGGCGAGTTTTAACTGCGCATCGAGATCATCATTCCAGATCTCCAGCAACAACTGGCCCTGTTTAACGCGATCGCCTTCGGTAACCGGCAGACGTTCAATCTGTCCACCGACGGAAGGCGACAGGCGCGCGCGGCGGCAGGCCTTAAGGGTTCCGGCGCGGGTATTGGCAACGCTGGAGAGCACTTCGCCCTTGCTGAGTGTATAGATGGCGACTTCGATAGCCCGGGGGCGGTTGAGATAAGCAAACAGCGCGATCAGTACGCCAATGGCAAGCAGACTGAAAAAGATAAGGCGGGAATGTTTGCGCATGATTTTTATAAAAGCATCCGGGTGATGGTGATATGCTTACGGTAACAATTGATAAGCAAAAAGCACAGGATCTTTTTAAGCTATATGTCTGCCTCAAAGTCATTCAAGGCTCGGATGAGCTGGGGGGAAGCCTTTCAGGTCTATCTCCAGCCCCGAGTGTTGAGTATGTTATTTCTGGGCTTTGCCGCAGGTCTGCCTTTTCTGCTGGTATTCAGTACGCTTTCGGCATGGTTGACCGAAAGCGGGTTAACGCGTTCTGCGATTGGTTTTTTTAGCTGGATCGGCATCACCTATTCGATCAAGGTATTCTGGGCGCCAGTGGTGGATCGGCTGGCCCTGCCCCTGCTGGATCGCTGGCTGGGACGGCGGCGAAGCTGGATGTTACTGGCGCAGTGTGGAATTATTTTCGGTTTGCTGGGGATGGCGGGAACCCAGCCCGCGCTGAATACCGCATTAATTGCTGTGTTTGCTTTGCTGGTGGCGTTTTCCTCGGCTACGCAGGATGTGGCGCTGGATGCCTACCGTATTGAAGCTATCGATAAAGAATATCAGGGCGCCATGGCGGCTATGTATATCGGTGGTTATCGTCTGGGGTTGCTGGTATCCGGTGCGGGAGCTTTTTATCTTGCCGAATTCTGGGACTGGCCGCTGGCCTATCTGTGTATGGCGGGGTGTATGCTGGTGGGGGTGGTGACGGTTTTAATCATTCGGGAGCCTGAGAACAAACGTGATATGCAGGTGTATGCGCAGGAAGCGCGGGTGATCCAGTATCTGGAAAACTCAGCGCATCTGCCGGATGTCTGGCGCAAATTCGCCAGCTGGTTTATTGGCGCGGTGGTCTGCCCGTTTACTGACTTTTTTCAACGCAACGGAACAAAGGCGCTGATTATTTTGCTGTTTATCAGCGTGTTTCGTATTAGTGATATCACCATGGGGGTGATGGCCAATCCCTTTTATCTGGACATGGGTTTCAGCAAGATTGAGATTGCCAATATCGCCAAATTCTTCGGCTTTTTCATGACTATTGCCGGAGCGGCAATCGGAGGGATTCTGGTTGTGCGTTTTGGCATTATGCGACCCTTGTTGCTGGGAGCGGTGATGGTGGCGTCCACTAATTTGTTATTTGCGATGATGGCGGGGATGGAGCCTAACCTGATAATGCTGGCGCTGGTGATTAGCGCCGATAACCTGAGTGGCGGTCTGGCCACTTCCGCGTTTATCGCCTACCTTTCCAGCCTTACCAATAGCGCTTATACCGCAACGCAATACGCCCTGTTCAGTTCATTGATGACGCTGGCGCCTAAAATTCTGGCGGGTTTTTCCGGCATGGTGGTTGATGCACAGGGCTATGTATTTTTCTTTGGCTATGCGGCGGTTACTGGTATCCCGGCTATTTTGCTGGTGTTGTACCTGATGAAACAGGAACAGATCCAGGCTGCCGGATCATGAATACGTAATTTAAATGCTTAACCCTGAAGCGACTTATCTTTCCGCCTTTCTCGTTGGTCTGCTGGGCGGCGTGCATTGCGTTGGCATGTGTGGAGGGATTGTCGGGGCTTTAAGTTTTGGCGTGTCGGCGGAAAAAGATCGCGCCCCCGGGTCATATTTACTGGCCTACAATCTTGCCCGCATCAGCAGTTACACGCTTGCCGGGATCTTGATGGGGGGGGTTAGCTGGCTGGCGGGTCAGCTGATCGAGGTTCATTACTGGCAGCAGGGACTGCAGTTTGTCGCCGGGCTGTTCATGCTGGCGCTGGGTTTATATCGCGGCGGCTGGTGGCGGGGACTGGCGAAAGTCGAGCAGGCCGGAGGACGCGTCTGGCGTTATATTGAACCACTGG
>WFVC01000145.1 GCA_015491815.1 Gammaproteobacteria bacterium
CCACGTTCGTGGTGAAGTCCTGAGCCTGACGAAGGGTCGAACCATGAGCGTGGAAACACTGTGAATCAAGTGCTTAATCTGCTTGTCCTTCGACAAGCTCAGGACGAACGGTTGTTCCAAAAGTGTACTGGTATTTGGAACAGCTATTTAGCTACCCGATAACCAGAACCACCAGACGATAAAGCCAATCAGCAACAGACCCATGATATTTATCAGCATGACGGTATTCCTCAATCCAGCTTAATCAAACGCAAACGATTGGCGTTGCTCACCACGGTAACCGAAGACATCGCCATCGCCGCACCGGCAATCATGGGGTTGAGCAGGACGCCGAACAGGGGGAATAGAATTCCGCCGGCAATGGGAATACCCAGGGTATTATAAATAAAGGCGCCAAACAGATTCTGTTTGATATTGCGCAGCGTCAGGCGCGAGAGGGAAATCGCATCAGCCACGCCATGTAAGGATCCGCGCATGAGGGTGATGTCGGCGCTTTCAATCGCCACGTCGGTTCCCGAGCCAATCGCGAAACCCACATTGGCGCGCGCCAAGGCCGGCGCATCATTGATGCCATCGCCAACCATGGCGACGATTTCGCCCTGTTGCTGTAATTCCTCTACATGCTTGTCTTTGTCCTGCGGCAACACCTCGGCGATGATGCTGTCAATTCCCATTTCTCTGGCGACGGCTTCAGCGGTAATTCGATGATCGCCGGTGAGCATGACCACTTTCAGGCCGTTGGCGTGCAGACGGGCGATGGCCTCGGCGGAATCCGCCTTGACCGGATCAGCCACTGCCAGCAAACCGGCGACCTGTCCGTCACAGGCCAGATATACCGCGCTGCGGCCTTTTGCCGCCAATGCTGTCACCTGCGCTTCCCAGTCGTCCAATGTAACCCCGGCATTCTGCAGGAGCCGTGCGTTGCCCAGAAGTAAATGCTTACCTTCGACCTCCCCTTTGACGCCGTGTCCGGCCACCGCTTCAAACCCGGTGACTCTGAACAGACCCAGAGACTTCTCATCCGCCGCCTTCACAATAGCCGTCGCCAGCGGGTGTTCCGAACCGGCCTCCAGGCTGGCGGCATACTGCAAGAGGCTGTCTTCTGTCCACTCATCCGCCGCAACGATGTCCGTTACCGCCGGCTGACCTTCGGTTACCGTGCCGGTTTTATCCAGCACGATAGTGCTCAGATGCCCGGCCTGCTGCAGGGCTTCGCCATTGCGGATCAAAATACCGCGCTCGGCCGCCCGCCCCACTGCGACCATAATTGAAATCGGCGTGGCCAGCCCCAACGCGCAGGGACAGGCGATAATCAGCACGGTCATGGTCGTCACCAGCGCATAGGCGACGCCCCGTTCGGGCGCCAGATTCATCCACGCTAGAAAGGTGAGCACCGCGATAATCATCACCGTCGGCACGAACACCGCTGCAACCTTGTCGACCAGCCGGCCAATGGCCGGCTTGCTGGACTGGGCGTGGCGCACCAGCTCGATGATCTGCGCCAGCACCGTGTCGCCACCGATGCGGGTGGATTTGTATAAAAAGGTGCCGCGCGCATTGATGGTTCCCGCGATCACTTCATCGCCCTGTGTTTTTTCCACCGGCATGGGTTCTCCGGTGAGCATCGACTCATCCACCCGCGACTGACCTTCGATGACAATCCCATCCACCGCGATACGTTCGCCCGGGCGGGCGCGCAGGGTCTCACCCAGCCCCACCTCGCTGATTGGCCGCTCTTCTTCTTTGCCATCCCGCACTACAATTGCTGTACGCGGACGCAGCCCGATCAGACGCTTGATGGCCTCTGAGGTTTTGCCCCGCGCGCGCATTTCCAGCGCCGAACCAAAGTTGATCAGGGCGATAATAATCGTCGCCGCATCAAAATAGGCATGCTGCGCCAGCACCGGCACCAGATGCGGGAAAGCCAGCACCACTGCTGAATACAGCCAGGCGGAGCCTGTTCCCAGCGCAATCAGGGTATCCATATTGGCCTGATGATTGAGGAAAGACTTCCATGCGCCGATAAAAAAATGCCCGCCGGCATAAATCATCACGGCCAGCGTCAACATGCCCGTTATCGCCCAGAACAGGCGTCCCGTCGGCGTATCCAGCGCCGGCAATAATCCCGCCATTCCCGCCACAAACAACGGCCCGCCCAGCGCAAACGCCGCCCCCGCCTTGCGCAGCAGCGCCCGGTAATGCGCCATTTCTGCCGCTTCTTTATCGGATTCATCATCAATACCACGCAACTCTGCGGCATCGTAACCCGCCTGCCGGGTAGCGAGAATGATGGATTCAACATCCGCCGTCCCTGTTACTTCCGCCGTGTGCTCGGCAAAATTGACCTGCACCTGTTCCACGCCTTCGACGGACTGCATGGCTTTTTCCACGCTGGCCACACAACCCGCGCAGCTCATGCCGCCGACGGATAAACGAATTGTTTGCTTTTTAGTCATATTTTTACTAGGGTAAACCCTTATATTTTGCAGAAATAAAATAAATAATCCTTAGCATCCTACTGTTTTATATGCTAATTTATATCCAGAAACAGGATTGGGACAAGCTATCGACTCATGCAGAAGAAAACAGGGATTTCAAGCTACACGACCGTCGCCAAAATGACGAATATATAACTTAAGCTAAATTAGCCAACTAAAAAAACCGGAACATTATGGCCATCAGCCCCCCTACCGCCCTAATTACCGCTAACCTGAACCAGCTGTCGTTGCCGGATATCGCCATTCGTCTCAATGATATGGTTAATGATTCTAACTGTTCAATCGCTGATATTGGCTCACTCATTTCTCAGGATGCGGCATTAAGCGCCCGCCTGTTAAAAATTGTCAACAGTAGCTTTTACGGCTTTCCCTCAAAAATAGACACCATTAGTATGGCTATCACGGTTATCGGCACTCGTCAGCTGCGCGATCTGGTGCTGGCGACCAGCGTCATCGGCAAATTTCAGCAACTTCCGGAAGGCCTTATCAGTATCGACACCTTCTGGTATCACAACCTGATCTGCGCCACCGCCACCCGCCTGATTGCCGCAAAGCTGCAAATTCGCAACTCCGAGCGCTTTTTTATCGCCGGCCTGCTGCATGACGTTGGCAAACTGGTGATGTATCTCACCGAACCGGAACTTTCGCGCAAGGTGCTGCAGCGCATGCACGAACCCCATGAAGATATCACCCAGCTGGAACTCGACGCCTTTGGCTTCGATCACGCCACCCTCGGGGGTGAGCTGCTACGTCAATGGAAATTACCTGAATCGCTTATCGAACCGGTCAGCTATCATCATCGCCCTACTGATGCAGAAAACTATGCACAGGAAACTGCGGCGGTGTCACTGGCCAACGCCATTGCCAATACCGTTGAGCCGCCGTACTCCGCAGACGATGATCTGCCCATCGATATCAGTATCTGGGACACTCTCGAACTAAAAGACAGTGAACTGGATGATTTAATCGCAGAAACCCGTCTCGCCTTTACCAATACGGTCAGCGTGCTTTATCCAAAGCAGGCCATCTAAATAGCCAAACCCTCACACACTCAGTTCGCTGGGGTGAGATGTTCTGATTGTCGGCCGGCGCGCCTGTTCGCGTTTGTCCAGCTGATATTCCAGCACAAAGCCGCCAATCTGAAAACGATCGCCGGCGCTCAACGGATACCAGCTCACCAGCTCATTGCCCACGTAGGTGCCGTTTTTGCTATTCAGATCCTGCAGATAATACTTTCCATTCAGATGAATGATCTGGGCGTGATAACGGCTGGCCCAGGCGCCCCGTATCATGATGTCCTGCTTTGAATGCCGGCCAATCAGCACCCGATCTTTTTCCAGCATGTATTCACCAACCACCCGCTCATTGCGCATAACCACAATTCTGGGAACCGGGCGCCCCGCCAGTTGCGCGGGATGCGGCTGACCCACCGACGCAGCCAGACGTTTTTCATACGCCTTCCAGCCCAGTTTGGCGACCGCCGCTTTGATACAGTCATTATCGATATAACGCGTATTGCGCATAAAGGCGGCCACCAGCGCCATATCACAAAGGACGTTAACCAACCGGGGAACGCCGCCGGTATAGCGCATGATCAGGGGCAGGGTTTCTTCAGGAAACAGAACCGTATGCTCGCCACCGGCAATCCACATGCGGTATTCGAGATAGTGATCCAGCTCTTTTTCACTCAACGGCTCAAGCCGACAGCCCATGCGCATCTGCTGTGAGAGGGCGTCTTTGCGTTTTGGATTGAGTAGTTGTTCCAGTTCCGGCGCCCCAACCAGGATGACGCTAATGAGTTTGCGGCCAAATTTTTCAAAGCTGGCCAGCATGCGCAATTCTTCCAGCACCTGATGTTGAAGCAGGTGCGCCTCATCCACCACCAGCAATACTTTCTTGCCGGCAAAATGCTGCTTGTTCACAAATCGATGCAGGGCGTCAATCAGAGTCGCCTTGTGATAATTATCCGGCTGCAAATCAAACTGCAGACACACGGCAAGAAAAAACTCGGTGGTCGTTAACTGCGACTGGCGAATGCGCGCCACCACCACGTCGTCCTTGCATTCCGTCAGCACATGCTCAATCACCACCGACTTGCCCAGTCCCGGCTCCCCCGTCACCACTCCGATGCCATCACCGGTATGCAACAGGTAGTTCAAATAGGCGATCGCGCGGGCGTGACTTTCGCCCATAAAGAAATAGCGGGTGTCCGCTGTCAAGCGAAAGGGGTAGTCATCCAGCTGAAAAAATTCACGATACATCCCGGTCTTCAATCCCTGTGATCATTGCGGGGTCAATTGCAGGGAACCGCTCGCAGATAAAAAGAGCGTTAAGAATATCACCCGCCTGCAAACAGGTAAATTATTCAGGCGGCGGCGATACAAATAAAACCCTTACACCAAAAATGTGCTCAAAGATTGTCCAACAACAAGGCTTCCATCCGGCTTTCCTGCACCGGCAGGGTCAGCACCGCATGCAGGGGGAAAACCTCATTCAGTTTGTCGACATACTGACGTTCGGATTTGTCCACCAGCACAATCACTTTCGCCGCCGGTGAGAATTTTTGCAGACTGTAAAGCATCACATCCAGATTGCTGATATTCACGCCCGCATAATTATTACCGTAGCCGTAAAAAAATTCGGCCACTACAAAGTCGGGCGGCTGTCGTTTCATCGCGCTCATAATCTTGCGCGTGGAAAACAGGCGGGTTTCTGTCAGCCCCAGTTTTTTGTACAACCGGGAAAAATCCGGATGAGTCGCAGACTCGATCAGTGAAAACAATATTTTATTCGCCATCCTGATTTATTCATCAAACAGCGCAAGCACCTGCTCCAGCGGTCGCCCGATCGCAGCCCTGTCCTCACGAATCACAATCGGCCGCTCAATCAGGATGGGATTTTCAACCATCAATGCAATCCATTCAGCATCTGCGCGATCATCCGCGCGGCTGATCCCCAACTCCTTCGCCCGTCCCTCGCCAAAACGAATCAGGGCTTTCGCCTCGATCCCCAGTTTATGAATAATGTCCGTAAGTTCGGCTTCGGTGGGCGGCGCATCCAGATAGCGCACAACCTCGGCCTCAATATTGCGTTCTTCCAGCGCCGACAGGGCGGCGCGGCTTTTGCTGCAGCGGGGGTTATGAAAAATGGATACGGACATGCTTCCTCCGGAGTTTACTCATCGTTTTTATTCATCATGGACTTCAGCGCGGCAAAGGGATTCTGCGTCGCCCCGGTCTTGCTGCTGGTCATATTGTTGCCCGCTTCAAGCTGCCGGGAATGTTCATTATCATGGCAATACAGACACAATAATTCCCAGTTGCTGCCATCGCTGGGATTGTTATCGTGATCATGATCCCGATGATGCACGGTTAACTCATGCAGATTTTTGCGGGTAAATTCTCGACTGCAGCGGCCACAGATCCAGGGATACAGTTTCAGCGCCTGCTCACGATAGCCTTTGCTTCGTTCTTCCGCCGCGCGCCGGGCATCTGCAATTACCTTGTCCAGCCGCTCGGATGAGGCTTTCTTTTTATCTACCATCGGTTTCCACCTGTGCTCAGTTGCCTGGTTCCTCACTCACCGATAGTAGCAAAATTACTCTGCGCAAAACACCGTATAGCAGCAGGTGAACTCGGTACATGGTGAATATGACAAATACGTTATAATTCTATTTTTTCGACGAAGAGCAGACTATGGGACGCTATCGCCCGCCGGCGCCAAAAAAATCCCCCTATATCAGCCGTCAGGGTTTCGAATGCCTGCAGCTCGAACTGAAACAACGCTGGCAGTTGCGCAAGGACGTCACCGCCGCCCTCTCGGCCGCCGCCGCTGAAGGCGATCGCTCGGAAAACGCCGAGTACATCTATCGCAAAAAACAATTGCGCGAAATCGACTACCGCATCCGCTATCTGCAAAAACGCCTGCCCGAATTAACCATTGTTGATCGTCCTCCCGCCAATACCGCACAGGTGTTTTTTGGCGCGCGGGTAACACTCGAAGATGCCGAAGGAAAAAACCACTGCTATCGAATCATGGGACCGGATGAACTGGATCCCGGCAAGGGCATCATCAGTATCGACTCCCCCATGGCCCAGGCAATGATGAAAAAAACTGTGGATGATGAAATCAAGGTGCAAACTCCGGCAGGGGAGCAATATTATTTTATTGTTGATATTGATTATTCAGAATCGCTTTAGCGATATATTCGCATCATGAGCCAAGCGCCATAAAAGGCTTAATTGAAAAATACAGAATCGCAGCGATTACGCCAAGGTAGGTCAAAAACCGCAACGGGCTTTCCTTGATCATATCCAGCAGCGTTCGCTGTCGCCCATCAGCTCGGCGTTGTTCGTACTCTGCACGCGCCTGCTGATAACGCAACTGTTCATAATCATCAATCAGCCGGCTCGCCTGCGTTAATTGTTCTTTGTTCGGCAACCATATCCCGGCTACCGAAATCCCCCAGTTGCCCGCCGAGGTTTCGTAATAGACGATATCATTAGCCGTCAACAGGGCGCGAATATCCTCAGCCTCATCATCAGGCACGCCGTTGAGTTTAAAAAGCAGAACCGCCATCGTTTTATATCTTTAGGGAAACTCTGATTAATTCCGCCGTTCGTAGTGAAGTCCTGAGCCTGACGAAGGGTCGAACCATGAACGCTAAGCATTGTAAAATCATAATGTTATATGCTTCACCCTTCGACAAGCTCAGGGCGAACGGAATTAATCAGAGCTTCCTTAGCGTAAATTTAATTCAAAGGAACATTTCATAAAGGCAGTACTCATTTTTTTGGCGGCCGCAGAAAAAACACAACCAGAGCAACGACGATTAATAGAATAATTGCTTCCATTGTCGTGTCCCCTTAATTAGTGATTAAGCCAGAGTAAGCATAGGCCAGTAACATAAAAGCGACAAAAAAAAGCCCCGGTATTGACTACCGGGGCTTTTTGCTTGCGCGAAAGAAAACGTCTTAGGCGGAAGCTTTTTTCTGTTCCTGATAATAATCCATCAGGATCTGCGCGACTTCAGGACGGGAAAACTCCTTCGGCGGCGCCATGCCGTTACCCAGCATTTCACGAACCTTGGTGCCCGACAGCAGCACAAAATCGTCTTTCGTATGATCCGGCGCTTCGCGCATCATCACAACCTTGTCCAGTTTCTTGGAATAGGCGGTGTGATCCGCTTCGAAAATTTCGATGTCCATCATGCCTTTCGGCACTTCATCTTTGAAGATAGTCTGGGCGTCAAAAGCGCCGTAGTAATCACCGACACCCGCATGGTCACGGCCAATAATGAAGTGCGTCGCGCCCATGTTCTGACGGAAGTAAGCATGCAATACCGCTTCACGGGGACCGGCATAAAGCATATCGAAGCCATAGCCGGTGATCATCACAGTGTTGGGTTCGAAGTACAACTCAACCATTTTACGAATCGCCGCATCACGAACCGGCGCGGGAATATCGCCCTTCTTCAGTTTACCCAGCAGCATGTGAATCACCAGTCCATCACAGCCCAGACGCTCCATCGCCATGTGGCAGAGTTCTTCGTGGGCCAGATGCATGGGGTTGCGCGTCTGGAAAGCGACCACTTTTTTCCAGCCGTGTTCTTTAATTTCATTACGGATTTCAACTGCTGTGCGGAAAGTATCCGGAAACTCCGTCTGGAAGTAGCTGAAGTTCAGCACCTGAATCGGACCGGACACCGCCATGCGGCCCTGAGAGTTGAATGCGGCGACGCCGACATGATCCATGTCTTCAGTGCGATACACTTTCTGAGTCATGGTCTTCATCTGCTCATCGCTGACTTCTTCAATCGCCTCAACGTCCATCACCGCCAGCACCGGATTGCCTTCAACATTGGGATCACGCAGAGCAATGCGTTTGGCGTCTTTAATCGCATCCACATTTTCCAGCAAACACAGAACCGGAACCGGAAAATGAGTGCCATCAGTCATGGTCATGGTTTCGGCGGCGCCCATGGCGTCGGCCACGTTCATGAAGCCTTTAAGCGGATTAAAATAGCCCCCGCCCATCATCACCGCATTGCCTGCGGCCTGTGAACTAATAACGACAGAAGGCAGGCCTTCTGCTTCTTTGCTCAGCTTTTCGTGTTCAGTGGTGTCATAAACGAAAAGAGGCTGTAATTCGTCGGAACCTATTGGTTTAATCATGTTTATCTACCTCGAAGTTGAGTACCCTCACGGTACTGTCGATACCTTAAAATCAAAACCCGGAATGCAGGATCAGTTTTGCCCTTAAAATTTTGTCCTGCACTATACATCACTCCTTGATATTCAGAAAAATAGGGGCAGTTTATAAGGGCATAGACTGCTGTGAACAGTCGCCTCGTAAAACACAAGTGTTTGATTATATAATATTTTTATATTGTTCCAACAGGAAATGTAGTACCCTAGCATTACACTATGGTTTTTGAATTTTAGCGCAGGCGCAGAC
>WFVC01000146.1 GCA_015491815.1 Gammaproteobacteria bacterium
GGGCGGGGTGATGGCGCTGTACACGGGCCTGCGTTTTAAATCGCCATTGGGCGGGGTGATGGCCCTGTCCTGTTATTTGCCGCTGGTGGCCTCCCTCATGCGCGAGGCGGAACATGACGGCCTTGGCCCGCGCAGCCTGCCCATCTTTCAGGCTCACGGCTTGCATGATCCGGTAGTGGCGTATTCAATGGGGGAAGACTCGAGGTTTTATCTGCAACAGTTGGGCTATCAGCCTGAATGGCATAGTTATCCTATGCAGCACAGTGTTTGTGAGGAGGAGATAGAGGATATCGGGCGCTGGCTGAAACAGCGGCTGTGCTAAATCAGGTGTTCCGAAGCTAAAATAGCTGTTCTAAATTCCTGTCTACCACAAAGCTTTACGTTCGTGGTGAAGTCCTGAGCCTGACGAAGGGTCAAACCATGAACGTAAAGCCTGAAATTCCAATGTTTAAAGCCATTCATCCTTCGACAGGCTCAGGACGAATGGCTTTAACTGGACGGGAATTCGGAACGCTTATTTAGAATTCCACCACCCGGGCTTTTTGCCAGACAAGCAGGCGGTTATTGGCCGGCATTTCATAATCATGCACCAGACGCAATTCATGCTGACGTCCCAGTTCCAGCAGCTTTTCGAAATCACGTATCCCGCTTTGCGGATCGCGCGCCCTGAGCCAGCGATCAAACTCCACGTTGCTTTTGCTGGTGAAGCGGCCGTTGTAATTAAACGGCCCGTAGAGGCAGAGAAAACCCTGTGTCTTTAATACCCGCGCGACACCGGCAAACATTTTTTCGACGCAGAACCAGGACATGATATGCACGCTATTAGCGCTGAACACGGCGTCCACTTCCAGTTCGGGCCAGTCAGCCTGACTGACATCCAGCTCCAGCGGCGGCGCGAGATTGGCAAGCCCGGCTTCATCGATCCACTGTTGAATGCCATCGTGATTCTCAGGCACATCACTGGTTTGCCAGTGTAAATGAGGCAGGTGGCGGGCAAAGTAGACGGCGTGCTGGCCGGTGCCGCTGGCGATTTCAAGAACGCGGCTGGCGCCCTCCAACTGCTCGCTTAACACCTCCAGAATAGGGTCTTTATTTTGTTCGCATGATTCGGCAAATGGTTTCATGTCATCAATGTCATGATGGTGATTTTTCATTCTTGGGTTATATTATTGTATATATTGAAATAATTACAATTCATGGCATTTTGCTGCCATTTTTAATTATTTCAGTTACAGTCGTTGTTTCGAAATATCAGGTATTTTCCCCATGCATCGAGATTTTCCCGCTCTAAGCCATATGCTGGTTTTTCTATTTTTTATCAGTCTGCCGGTTTTCGCAGAGGAAAATGGCGCCGCCCTGTATGAAGAAAATTGCGCGGTCTGTCATGGCAATGATGGCCGGGGGGGCGTGGGAGTGCCGCTGGCGTTGCCGGATTTTCAGTATGCGGTTAGCGATCAGTTTCTTGAGCGCACTATCCGCAAGGGGCGTCCGGGTCGGGTGATGCCGGCTTTTAACAATCTTGATGATGCGCAGGTAAAGGCGATCGTCCGCCATATTCGCAGTTGGGCGCCGGGCAAGCCGATTGCCCATCCGAGCATCAAGGTCAAGGGCGATCCGGTAAAAGGCCGCGCACTTTTTGCAAAAAATTGCGCCGCCTGTCATGGCTCAAAAGGAGAAGGCGGCAAGGGCACCGGGGTGACATTTTCACGGCCCCGGGATTTGCCGATTATTGCGCCGGCATTGAACAACCGGGGGTTTCTCTATGCCGCCTCGGATCAGATGATCAAGGCGACCCTGATGAATGGCCGTGAAGGCACGCCGATGGTTTCCTTTCTCAAACAGGGGCTGAGTGAACAGGACATCAACGATATTGTCAGTTTTGTGCGCAGCTTTGAAAAACAGACGCCGGTGAATGTGACCCACGAGCCTGATCGCAACAAACTGGCTTCAGTCTATGAGTCGCCCTATGACATGAAAGAAACCATCGCCGCGCTGAAGCGGGCCATCATTGGTGAAAATTTTCGCATCATCCGCATTCAAAATCTCGACAGTGGACTAGTTGATGAAGCGCAGGAAGATACGCACAAGGTGATTATCTATTTCTGCAATTTCCAGTTGTTGAACGATGCGCTTGCCGTCGATCCCCGGGTCGGCCTGTTTCTGCCGTGTCGGGTCACGGTGGTGGAAAAGGATGGCAAGGTGCTGGTTTATGCGCTGAATCCGAAACGCCTGAGTTATCTGTTTAACAATGCCGAACTCAACAAGCTCTGTGAAGGCATGAGTGAAACCTATATTTCAATTATCGAGGAAGCGACCTTATGAAAAAAATTCTGTCACTCCTCATTTTTGTCAGCAGCCTTTTTTTCAGCGGTCAGAGTCAGGCGGATAATCTGCTTATGGCGCGCACCCGTTTGAGTTTTCCTGAGGCCATGCTCAAGCTTCAGGACAGTATTCATGAACAGGGTTATACCGTGAGTCGCATTCAACGCGTAGACATCGGTCTGACCAAAAGCGGTTATCGCACTGATAAATACCGCGTAGTCTTTTTTGGCGAGGCAAAGCTGGTTAAGCGTCTGAGTAATGACTATCCGCAGTTGATCCCTTATTTGCCATTCAAGATAGCGATTTTTGCCGAAGGTGAAGAGACCCTGCTGATCGCCTCCAACCCTCATGAGTTGACCAGGAATGTCTATCCCGAGCTGGAGTCAACGATGCAGAAGGTTGAAAAAGATATGCTGGCCATATTCAAGAGCATGCGCGATGATGAATGAACAGGCGTCAGGCCGTTTTTTCACGGCGCTTTATTTCATCCAGAAGGCGTTCCTCGATAATTTTTTTATAGTGTAAATAGTGCACCGTCTGTACCGACTCGATGCTGACATCCAGCAGGGTGCTGGATAGATCCAGATCGGTAATGTAAATCGGATAAGACTCGCCGCTTTTGCGCAGCGATATAACATAGCGCGCAACTTCCTGATAAATGCGATCGCCATATTCGAGGTTGGAAAATTCCCGATCTTCACAATAGAGCGTGAAAACCACATCCTCCTCTTTACGATCAACCATGACCTGAAATTTTATATATGAGGCGGTGCGAATCAAATTGTTTTCGCCATATCGATAAATTTCCCGTTGCCCGTTTCGGCCTCTATCAATACGATAAAATAATACATCCCGAAAACCGGAGCCCGCCTGTATTGAATAGGCCATGCGTTCACGTACTGATTCGAAGTATTCCTGATAATGGCGAACCAGTCCGGCGGTGTCATAAAAAGGCTGGGTCTGACGGCATAATGAACCCCGTTCATCCAGCACATAGATATCCACTTCATGATTATGAACTTCGAAAAAACACTGCACATCGTCCATACGATTATTTTTATAAATCAGGGGAAGCACATTATCGGTTAAGGTCTGTGAATCAAAAATAACCGGGCGGAAGCGTTCGGCCGGGCGCATGAAATAACGGTAGAGCGCATCAATATTGCCGGCTTTTTCATATTGAAGCAGACCGCCTTCCATGCTCAGAACATAGTATTCCCATTCGATCCCCAGTATGTAGCGGGTGCCATCGGGATAAGTGCCGCTGTAAAAAGTATCAATGATTTCGGCAAACAGGGTTTCGATTCGGCGCGCTATTGAGGTGCCGCGATAAGACGAAAAGCTGAAAGCATTTATCGGTAACAGTTTTTTTCCGTCTTCGGAGGGCGACCATTTCATATAACCCTGAATGCATTTGAGCAAGCCGTCTACATCATAAAACTTGAAAGTCAGCACTTCGTTCCAGCTGGTGACAATGATCTGATCGATACTCAGGGTCAGGTTCTCTTTTTTGCCGCCGTATTTCAGGGCGTCGGTATGACTGCTGCTGATGTGCTTGCCTTTTCGCGTTTGTGCTGAAAAAGGATCCAGTCCGACATTGATAAAGGTTGCGACAGCGGATATTTTTGCCGGTTGACGCATATCGTAAACGGAACTGGGGGCGAGCACTTCTTCGGGAAACAGGCGCGACATGTTTTCAACTAACAGATAAAGTTCTTTTTCAGTCAGATCGGTGTCCTGCGCATAAAGCGCGAGCAGGGTTTTACGGTTGATGATTTTATTGAAATAACACCAGGCCATGATCTCGATAAGACTATAACCACGCTTCATGGGGATGGCGGTATAGCTTTCTTCTTCGTTGACCACGCCGCTATAGACCATCCAGTATTCCTGTCCTTCATCGCTGAATAATTGATGGAAAGACAGGTGCGTTTCATGTAGATCCGTAGTAATGCCTTTGTAAACAATTTCGATCTTGCCGGCCTTGCGTTCAAAGGCGGCATAGAGCTTGCGCCCGAGGACATTAAGATCGGTCTGACTGATCAGGTTATTGCTTTCCGCTCTCGAACGGGTAAACAGAGAAAGAAACCGGTAGCTGCTGGTGAATTCACGTATCAGCGCCTTGCGTTCTTCCACCACGCTGCTGATTTTCCATTCTTCCCGTGAGTCCAGCCGTTGTAACTGTCCGCTGGCCCAGCCCCAGCGATTCACCAGTTCCGACATCAGTTCACGTCGCCAGCTGTTTTTACGACTGCCCGCGCCTTCGCTCAGGCGCTCGCCGACTTTGAAATAAAAACTGCGGCGCACCAGATCCAGACGCGCATCCTGATTGTATTCATGCAGATATTCATCCACCTTGTCCATCATCATTAGATAGGGATCCAGGGCATTGATATCATCTTCGCCGTCATAGATCGCTTTCTTGAAACGCACGCCGAGCAAATCGATCTGTGGATATTCACTGGCATAGGCTTCCATGAGCAGGATTTTCAGGATGGACTTGTAGGGTGAGTGGATGCCCTTGTAAAGCAGCCACAGGGTTGCGCCATAAAACTCTTCGGCGCTGATATCCGCCAGCCCGCCAAAATCAATATGTTCACGGCTGTGGATATAACGTTTACGTTTAATATCCTCAACATAAGCGTCATAGTTGGCCTCCTGATCCGGCGGCACCAGCCACCACAGGGGATAGTAACCGGCGAGCAAAACGCTGGTGCGATAAAATTCTTCCAGCAGCAAATAGTGCAGCGCGCTGCCGCTGCTTTCACGACTCAGATGGCCATGATCGCCGCGCCGGAATTGGCGCGCATCCACCAGAAAGACGGTGGCTTCCACTTCCATGCCGGCGGCCCATTCTTCAACCGCCGTCGCGCGCGCCTGTAATTCTTCAATCTGCTGTCCGTCCAGATCGCTGTCATGTACGACCCAGATATCGAAGTCGCTTTTGTCGCTGTAGGCGATAGTGCCGGTGCTGCCCATGAGATAGAGGCCGTGAATATCAAATTTCCGGTAGGCGCGTTTTTTCCACGAAAAGCTTTTGGATAAGCGCCGTGCGGCCGCCAGCGTATCCTTGCCCGGCAGGTAGTCGGGCAGGCCGACGGGGGTTGTTTTTGAGACATAGCCGGGCAGAATGGGGTGATTGACGTGAAACAGCAGGGGCAACAGCAGGAGGAAGTCACGCTGGCTGGGGCGAAGATCGGCGCTGACACGCTGCAACCGCGCCCGATTCAGCCTGGTGAAACGTTGCTTAATGAGCTTAAAATCCAGTTCGCCTCCCTGCCTGTTTTCTTCAACGATGAATGGCCTCATACTCTCCCTGTATCGGCAGTATGGGGCGTTCCTGTACTTTTTTTGCCCAGTGGAGAATGCCGGCCAAAGCAAAATTTCCACTAATTTATTTCATCGATATGCCGATACCCTGATCAACCGGATAATTGACCCAGATAACAGACGAGGCGTCTTTTCAGCTATGCTCACACAACTTTCAGCGCAACAACTTCAGTCTATGATGCAAACCAGCCCGATGGGGATGCTGCTGGTCGATGAGGCCGGTCGCGCCTGCTGGATGAATGATCTACTGACCGAGATGCTCGGCGAACAGGCCCGGCTGGTGTCAGGGAAAAGCATCAACGAGGTTCCCGAGTCACTGCAAAGCCTGTTCATCAAGGATTCAACCATCCACCTGCCGGGGAACGAGAAGGCTGAGGACTTATGGCTGCTCACTTCCACCCGCCCGGTTGGCGAGCATGCCGGATTTATGCAGTTTTTCACCGATGTCAGCGCGGTTCAGCAACTGATGCAGGAGCGGGATCATCTGCTCGAAGAGCTGGATGAATATATTCTGGTGGACAAGGAAAGCGGCATGCCCAACCGCCGCGCCCTGTATCAAAGTCTGGAATCACAGGTTTCGCGCAGTCGCCGCTATCATAATCCTCTGTCAATCATCCTCATTCGCCTGAATAATCTTGAGGAGTACATCAGCGCCACGCAGAACAAAAATCCGGCCTCCCTGTTTATTTCCCTGCGTTACATGCTCAACGATCAGTTTCGCTGGGCGGATATTATCGGTCGCCTTGATCGGGATGAATTGCTGATGGTGCTGCCGGAAACCCATGCCGAGGATGCGCTGATGCTGGCGCAAAAGGTCACGCCACAGATCGCCGCGCTGGAACTGCCGGAACTGGAGGATCGCGCCGGCCTGGAAAACTTCCGCCTTGAGACCCGCTATGGCGTATCCGAGTGGCGCAAGGGTGATGATGTCGGCCTGCTGATGACCCGCACCCGCGCTCAACTCGAACAGGAAATGGCCAGCGAAGCCTGATCAATCCAAACGGTATCCCAGATCTCCGTACTGAAGCCGCGCCGACTGGGTGATGATTTAGCCTGTCCGTTCTCCACGCCCGCGTTATAATGCCCGCCTTTGTTGCAAAAATTCGAGGCTATGATGGAAAACCGATGGCGCGATGCCGATGCTGCTGCTTTTGCCGGCGATCTATTACAACTGCGGGTCTATACGTCACGTCTGCTGGGTCAGGACCCGGATCTGGTGCTGCACGGTGGTGGCAACACCTCGGTTAAAATTACGCAAAAAAACTTCTTCAGGGAAAGCGAATCCCTGCTTTATGTAAAAGGCAGCGGCTGGGATCTGGGCAGTATCGAAGCGGCGGGTTTTCCGGCGGTGAAAATGGACGTGCTGCTGAAAATGGCGCAACTCGATCATTTGAGCGACACGGATATGGTGCGTCTGCAGCGCACGGCGATGATTGATCCCGGCGCGCCCAATCCCTCGGTCGAAGCGATCCTGCATGCGCTGATTCCCTTTACCTTCGTCGATCACACCCATGCGGATGCGGTTGTTACATTGAGCAATACGCCGAAGGGTGAAGAATTGCTGCGTGAACTCTATGGCCCGCGCATGCTGATTTTCCCCTATGTGATGCCCGGTTTCATTCTCGCCAAAGACGTTTATCAGCGCACGCAGAATATCGACTGGTCCGCGTATGACGGCATTATCCTGCTGCATCATGGCGTTTTCACGTTTGCCGATGAGGCGAAAGCCAGCTATGCGCGCATGATCGAGATCGTCGCCAAAGCGGAAGCCTATATCGAGGCGCAGGGCGCGAGCTGTTCGCCCGGCGCGAGTATCGAAACCTTAACGGCGGAGCAGGATCTGCTGACTCTTGCCGCTATTCGTCGCCGCGTTTCGCAGTTGCAGGGTCGAGCCAGTCTCTGCCGTTTGTCTCAGAGTCCCCTGTCGCTATTATTTTCCCGACAGAAAAATCTGCAGCAGATTGCAACACAGGGGCCGCTGACGCCCGATCACGTTATTCGCACCAAACGCATTCCGGCAATACTGGGAGAGGATCCCGTTGCCGCCATTGATGAGTACGCCGAGGAATATCAACGTTATTTTGATAACAACAAAACCGACGGCCTGACCTGTCTCAATCCGGCGCCCTGCTGGGCCGTGTGGCCGGGGATTGGCAGTCTGAAATTCGGCGGCGGCGTTAAGGAGCTGGGCATCATTGACGATATCAATCAGCACAGCATGAAAAGTATTTTGCAGGCGGAAAAACTGGGCGGCTGGCGGGCCCTGCCGGAAAAAGATATTTTCGAGCTGGAATACTGGGAACTGGAACAGGCCAAACTGAAAAAGGGCGCGGCGGCTGCGGCGCTGCAGGGCAAGGTTGCGCTGGTTACCGGGGCGGCCAGCGGTATCGGCAAAGCCTGCGTCGAGTCGCTGATTGCAGAGGGGGCGGTGGTCGCCGCGCTGGATATTGATCCTGCGATTGAAACACAGTTTGATTCCACCTCGGTCATGGGGCTTCGCTGTGATGTGACCGATCGTTCATCCCTGCATGCCGCGCTTCGCAGTCTGATCACGCACTTTGGCGGTCTGGATATTCTGGTGAGCAATGCGGGCGCCTTCCCCTTAAGCGCCGGCATTGAAGATATCGAGGATGCAAACTGGGATAAAAGCATGGCGATCAATCTATCCAGCCATCAGCGCGTTCTCAGCAGTTGTATTCCCTACCTTAAACAGGGCGTCGATCCGGCGGTGATATTTATTGCCTCAAAAAATGTTCCCGCCCCCGGCGTTGGCGCATCGACTTATTCCGTCGCCAAGGCGGGCATGACCCAGCTTGCCCGCATCGCCGCGCTGGAACTGGCGGCTGAGGGCATTCGCGTCAACACCCTGCACCCGGATGCGGTGTTTGATACCGCGATCTGGACTGATGAAGTGCTGGAAAAACGCGCCCGTCACTACGGTCTCAGTGTTGCGGAATACAAAACCCGCAACCTGTTAAAAACAGAAATCCGCTCCAGCGATGTCGCTGCATTGGTTTGCGCGCTGGCCGGCCCGTTGTTTGCAAAAACCACCGGCGCGCAGATTCCGATAGACGGCGGAAATGATCGCGTTATCTAAATAGCTGTTCCAAATACCAGTACACCGATGAACAGCGGTAGAATTGTAGGTACGGCTAAAGCCGTACAGGTACGATTGAAATCGTACCTACAACAGGCTCCGGTAACGATAGTGTACTGGAATCAGGAATATTTATTTAGAATAACAGGCTATACTAAGAAGCAAGCAGCATAATAAAACAACAGTAATAAACCACCCCGCCGCAAGCAGCGGGGAATTAAACCCACAGAGATTAAAACCCGGTATTCAGGTGAAACCCACTAGCCGGGTTTTAGCAGGAAAACGATATGAACCACGCCATTCGCTTATGCGATAAACCGATAGAGATAGAGTTGAGTCGTCAGGCTGAGCAGGCCGTGTCTGCGCGAAGCCAACCGTTGATTGCTGAAATTAATTTGATCTTTGGCTGTCTGGTCGTGAAACGCGTCTGGTTTAAAGATCAGGTGGACTGCGAGACGGTGCCCGTGACAGATGGGCTGGAAGCCTGTTTTAACGTAGTTCGTTACACAAAAACCTGCCGCATTGCCGACATCGATAATGGCGCGGAGTCAGAAGACTTCCCGATCGTGAAAGACAAAAAATCATTCGTGCCGGATAAGGTCTTTATCGATTATAAAAAAGGAGAATTTTCAGGCAGCTACACCTATAATCGCGCACTGAAAATTCAGTACGCGGAATAACGCGCTTATTCTTCCTGCCTAAATAGCTGTTCCGAATACCAGTACACTTTAGGAATTGCCGTTCGTCCTGAGCCTGTCGAAGGACAAATAGATTAAGCGCTCTATTCACCGCATTTCCACGCTCATGGTTCGACCCTTCGTCAGGCTCAGGACTTCACCACGAACGTGGAAATTCACAAGTGTTCTGGTATTTGGAACGCTTATTTAGAATGGGTTGCTGTCGGTGGATCAAGCACCCAGCAGCGCGGGTTATGAGTGTAGCCAAGATGTTCGTAATATGAATTTGCATCCGGGGCGGCGACCAGAATTAATTTACAGTGCGGCCCGAGTTGCGTTTGTGTCACCGCCAGTAATTCTTTGCCAATGCCTTTTCCCTGACAGGCTTTATCGACAGCAAGATCCGAGAGATAGCAGGCGTAGTGAAAATCCGTCATTGAACGGGCAATGCCGACGAGTTTGTCATCATCCCATGCGCTGACCATTAAATTACTGTTCTGCAACATCCCCTGTATGCAATCAGGATCATCCACCGGCCGGCGTTGTCCGAGCGTGGATTTATCCAGCAGTTCAATAAACTGAGCGCAGCTGACGGGGTGATTAATCTGATAGTCGATCTGCATTTTAAAAAAGATGGGAAAGATCCGGCGCCTTGATCTCAAGGCCGCGTGTGCGTGCGCGTTTGACCGCAGCGCGCACCTGCTCGGGTGCTGTGCCGCCGATATGATTGCGCGCGGCGACAGAGCCTTCCAGGGTCAGCACTTCGAAAACATCTTCGTCTATAGCCTCGGAAAAAACGCGCAGTTCGGCGAGACTCATTTCCGAAAGATCTTTTTTATTATCAACGCCAAAGCGCACCGCTTTGCCGACAATTTCATGGGCGTCGCGGAAGGGCACATTTTTACGCACCAGATAATCGGCCAGATCGGTGGCGGTGGAAAAACCACTGCGCGCGGCTTCGCGCATATTGTCACGCCTGACTTCAATCTGCGGCATCATATCGGCATACAGGCGCAGACAGCCTTTCAGGTTATCGATGGCATCAAACAGCGGTTCCTTGTCTTCCTGATTGTCCTTGTTATAAGCCAGCGGCTGGCTTTTCATTAAGGTCAGCAGGCTCATCAGGTGGCCGTAGATACGTCCGGTTTTGCCGCGCACCAGCTCGGGCACATCGGGATTTTTTTTCTGCGGCATAATGGACGAGCCGGTGCAGAAGCTGTCGCCCAGATCGACAAAATCAAATTGCGCCGATGACCAGAGCACCAGTTCTTCCGAGAAGCGCGACAGGTGCATCATCAGGGTGGCGGCGAAGGCGAGAAATTCGATGCCGAAATCACGATCGCTGACGGCGTCCAGTGAATTTTGTGCGAGCGAATCAAAACCGAGTAATTCGGCGGTAAATGCCCGATCAATCGGATAGGTCGTGCCCGCCAGCGCCGCCGCGCCCAGCGGCATAACGTTGACCCGTTTATAGCAGTCCGCCAGACGCGCCTGATCACGCAACAGCATTTCACACCAGGCTAACAGGTGATGACCGAAGGTCACCGGCTGCGCGGTTTGCAAATGGGTGAAGCCGGGCATAATGGTCTCGGCTTCCGCTTCGGCCAGATCCAGCAGACCGTCGATGAGCCGTTGCAGGGTGAGATTGATCTGGGCAATCTGGGTGCGCAGATACAGGCGGATATCAGTGGCGACCTGATCATTGCGCGAGCGGCCGGTGTGCAGTTTCTTGCCGGTGATGCCGATGCGATCGGTGAGCCGCGCTTCGATATTCATGTGCACGTCTTCCAGCACCGTGCTCCAGGCGAATTCGCCGCGCTCAATTTCAAGCTCGATGTCCCGCAGGCCGTTAATAATGGTATCGCGCTCGGACTCGGTGAGTACGCCGACACGGGCCAGCATGGTGGCGTGGGCGATGGAGCCGGCGATGTCTTCGCGGTACATGCGTTTGTCGAAGCCCACCGAGGCGGTGAAGGCCTCAACAAAGGCGTCGGTCGGCGCGGTAAAACGGCCGGCCCAGGGTTTGTCGGTGGCGCTGTCAGATTTGTTGGTGTCGCTCATCAGAATGTCATCGTCAAAATAAAAAGGTAGAACAGTATAGCGTTTTTGTTCTTCCGGCGCAGACTGTGCGTATCATTTCACGTGAATCTGGATAATAATTTATAGATCTAAATAGCTGTTCCTAATTCCAATACACCTAATGGAACAGCGGTAGAATTGTAGGTACGGCTTCAGCCGTACAGGTACGATTGAAATCGTACCTACAACAGCCCCCGGTAATATAGTGTACTGGAATTAGGAACGCTTATTTAGTAATGGACACAGTAAAAAATTGAAGACTCAGGAACCGTTAACGCCAGCCGCCAAAGCCGATGATGATCCGCTTTTTCTGCCGGATTTCTGCGCCATCCGCATGGTTTTCGTGGTGGTGATTGTGGCGGAACTGGCGGCCTTTGTGCTGGCGCTGGCGCCGCTGAATCTGCCCCTGACCGAGCGGCTGAATAATCTCGGCACGATTTCCTTTTTTGTGCAGTGGTGCGCGCTGGCGGCCAGCGCCCTGCTCTGTCTGTCCCGCCGCTGGCTGCGGGGACACAGCACCGCGCTGGTTAGCCTGTTCAGTTTCTGTATTATTCTTGGCGTGATCACGATGGTATCCGAAGGCGCGTGGTATTTTTTTCACCGGCCTTTTTTTGCGGCGGACAATAGCTGGCATACCAGTTTTCTGCTGCGCAACCTGCTCATCGGGATCATTATCAGCGGCCCGCTGCTGCGCTATTTTTATATTCAACATCAGTGGCGGCTCAAGATCAGAACCGAATCACAGGCCCGTCTGCAGGCGCTGCAGTCGCGTATTCGCCCGCATTTTTTATTCAACAGTATGAACACCATTGCCAGCCTCACCCGCACGCAACCCGGCAAGGCGGAAATGGCGACCGAGAATCTGGCGGATTTATTTCGCGCCAGCCTGATCGATTCCCGGCAATATCAGACCCTGGAGGAAGAGTTTGAACTGTGCCGCCGTTATCTGGAAATTGAAACATTGCGTCTCGGTGATCGTTTGCAGATCAACTGGCAGCTTGCCGATCTTCCCTTGCAGGCGCTGGTGCCGCCGCTGCTGTTGCAACCGTTGCTGGAAAATGCGATTTATCACGGCATCGAACCCCTGACCGAGGGCGGATGCATTAACATCAGCGGACAGTTAAGCAATCAGCACCTGCAAATTGTGATCGACAACCCGGTGCCGCTAACGCGGAACGGAAATAAAAGTCGCGGCAACCAGATCGCGCTGGAGAATATTCGCGAGCGTCTGCACACCCTGTATGGTGCGCGCGCCGGTCTGGAAACCGAACAGAATGAACAGCGTTACCGCACCCGTCTGTTTTTCCCGTATATAAAGAACCAGAATGAACATCCTCATCACTGACGACGAACCGCTGGCGCGCGAACGCCTGCGCAGCATGCTCGAAGAACTCGCGCATACGGTGGTGGCGGAAGCCGCCAACGGTGAGCAGGCTCTGCAGTTATGTGAACAGCATCAGCCCGAGATTATTCTGCTCGATATTCGCATGCCGGGCATGGACGGACTGGAAGCGGCGCACCATCTTTCACAGTTAACCCCGGCGCCGGCGATTATCTTCACCACCGCCTTTGATGAATACGCCCTCAAGGCCTTTAAAACCCATGCGGTGGACTACCTGCTCAAACCGGTGCGCCTGCGTGAACTGGAAACCGCGCTGGCGGCGGCGACCCGCTTGAGCATCGCCCAGCAACATGCGCTGGAGGCACTGCAAACAGAAACCTCCTCACCGATGTATATCAGCGCCCGCGTCAAAGGCAGCATGCAACTGATCCCCGTTGAGGAGGTGTATTATTTTCAGGCGGATCAGAAATACGTCAGCATCGGCTACAAAGAAGGTGAAGTGCTGATCGATGACTCACTGGTAAGCATCGAGCAGCGCTACCCGCAACTGCTGCGCATTCACCGCAATGCGCTGGTGGCCAAACCGCATATCGCCGCGCTGGAAAAAGACAGTGAAGGCCGTTGTCATATCCGCCTGCGCGATTGTGACAAGCGGCTCGAAGTCAGCCGCCGTCACCTGCCCGAGGTGCGGCGCTGGCTGAAGGAGCAGGGGTAAAAGAGGCGCCGGAGCCGGATTTTTCCGGCTCCGGTTCCCATATTTCTAGAATTGATATGTACTGGCGCTGATACCCGCGCGTCCACCCGGGCTGCCGCCGCTGCTGGGATTGGCCACGCTGATGGTATTGCCCTCAAGGG
>WFVC01000147.1 GCA_015491815.1 Gammaproteobacteria bacterium
ATATTTTCGCTGATATCGAGATAGGCGTTATCGGCCAGCAGGTGTCCGAGTCGGGCAAAGACATTGGCGGCGATGGCGTTGCCGGCGGGGATGGCTTCATCCTGCATAGGTTTGGGCCTGTGAATCAGCGACTCATGATCGTCAGCGGTAAAATAGAAGCCGCCATTTGTTTTATCGTGAAAATGTTCAATCACAATCTCGGCCAGATCCAGCAGCCAGCGCATATCCTGATCCCGCCATTGCGCCTGCAATAGTTCCAGCAACCCGTCCATGAGAAACACATAGTCATCGAGATAAGCCGGCAGCGGCGCCTGTCCGTCTTTGAAAGAAACGCGCAGGCGTTTATCGATAAACAGATGTTGATGAATAAAATCAACCGCTCGTTGCGCAGAGGCAATCAGTTCGGGGCGTTGCAGTCGGCGTCCGGCGCCGGCCATACCTTTGATCATCAGGCCGTTCCATGCGCTGAGAATTTTTTTATCGAGTCCGGGATGAATGCGCTGTTGCCGGTGGGCAAAAAGTTTTTGTCGCGCGCTATAAAAATGTGTCTGCGCGGATTCCGGGGACAGCTTCAGGCTGTCGGCGGCCTGTTGTAAATGGGCGGCGACATTCAAATGCCACTGGCCTTCAAAGTTGGCGGGCTGATTCAGGCCGTAGATAATTTCGCAAACGGCGAATTCATCTTCGCTTAACAGGCGGCGGATCTGTTCAGGCGTCCAGACATAGAAGCGGCCTTCCTCGCCTTCTGAATCCGCATCCAGCGTGGACCAGTAACCGCCTTCGGGGGACTGCATTTCGCGCATGACCCAGTCGGCGGTTTCACCGGCGATGCGTTTATAAAAAGGATTATCAAAGGCCACGCCGGCCTCGGCATAAAGCCCAAGCAATGGCCCGTTGTCATAAAGCATTTTCTCAAAGTGCGGTATGATCCATTTTTCATCGACGGAATAACGGAAGAAGCCGCCGCCGAGCTGATCATAGAGTCCGCCCCCGGCCATCGCCTGCAGAGTCAGCTCCAGCATCGTGCGCGCGCTCTGATCTTCCTGCGCATGGCTGCGGGTCGCCGCCCAGTGACGCAGCAGGCGTTCAAGATTGGTCGGATGGGGGAACTTGGGCGCCTGACCAAAGCCGCCAAAATTCTGGTCGAAGCTGGCGGCCAGTTCCTGTCGCGCCTGATCCAGTGGCAGACTGTCGAGTGTTTCGGTCGCGCCCGGTGCGCCCGGATTCAGATCTGCGAGGGCGGCGTTGAGCGCCTGACTTTGTTCACGGATCGCGCCGGGTTGCTCCCGGTAGAAGTCGGCGATGTGTTGCAGAACCTCGGCAAAAGAGGGCATGCCATGACGTGGCTGATCGGGAAAATAGGTGCCGGCGAAAAAAGGAGTATGATCCTCCGGACTCAGAAAGACGGTGAGTGGCCAGCCACCGCCGCGTTGATTGAGAAGCTGGTGCGCGCTCTGGTAAATCCTGTCAAGATCAGGACGCTCTTCCCGATCGACTTTGATGTTGACGAACAGTTTATTCATGAGTTCGGCCGTCGTCGGATCTTCAAATGATTCGTGCGCCATCACATGACACCAGTGGCAGGCGGAATAGCCGATGGAGAGCAGGATGGGTTTATTGAGTCTTCTGGCTTCGGCCAGCGCCTCGGCGTCCCAGGGTTGCCAGTCCACCGGGTTGTCGGCGTGTTGCAGCAGATAAGGGCTGCTTTCAGCCGCGAGTCGATTGCGTATTTTATCAGACATGGTTCACTGTGACTTTGTTGCTAAAAGCAGGCACTATAACTGAATTGGGCGCAGCGGCCCGATTATTTTTAAATAAAAATGACCTCGGAAAAAACCTGTGAATAAAGCAAGACTGCCGGAATTGCGGCTGAAAAAAAATGAAGAACGTCGTCTGCGTGCGGGCCATCTCTGGGTTTACAGCAATGAAGTGGATACGGCGCTGACGCCGTTGAAATCCATGTCCGCCGGTATGCAGGTGAAGGTTTGCGATCATCGGGGCAATACCCTGGGCTTTGCCTATGTGAATCCGAAAACCCTGATTTGCGCGCGCCTGTATAGTTTTGGTCGTCATCCGCAACTTGATGCCGGACTGATTAAAGCGCGTCTGAAGTCGGCGCTGGAGTGGCGGGAAGGCCATTTCGATGCGCCCTGTTATCGCTGGGTTTATGGTGAAAGCGATGGGCTGCCGGGGCTGGTGGTGGATCGCTATTTCGATGTGCTGGTGGTGCAGATCACGACGGCGGGAATGGAGGCGCTGAAAGACAGTATCGTGGCCGCGCTGACGGCTCTGCTTCCCGCCGCCATCGTCCTGTTAAAAAATGACACCCCGGCGCGGGAACTGGAAGGGCTGGACAGGTATACGGAAACGGTGGTCGGCAGTTTGCCCGAACGCATCGAGCTGGTTGAGAATGACGTTTGCTTTGCCGTGCCACTGGCCGCCGCGCAGAAGACCGGCTGGTATTATGATCATCGACTCAATCGTCAGCGTCTGGCGAGTTACGTCAGAGATAAGCGGGTGCTGGATGTGTTCAGTTATGTCGGCGCATGGGGGCTTCAATGCCTGCATGCCGGCGCAAAAAGTCTGCTCTGCGTCGATGCCTCAAAAACCTTTCTGCAGGTGGCGGCGGAAAATGCAAAACGCAATCAGTATGCCGATGCCTTTGAGGTGCTGGCCGGTGACGCCTTTGATGTGTTGAAACAGTTGCAGGCGGAAAAGCAAGCTTTTGATATTGTAATTCTGGATCCCCCGGCTTTCATCAAACGGCGTAAGGATATGAAAGAAGGCGCGCAGGCCTATCAGCGCATTAACCGGCTGGCGATGAAGCTGCTGGATGAGGGCGGGCTGCTGGTCTCAGCCTCCTGTTCACATCATTTGTCCGCCGAGCAGTTGCGCAGTGAGATCCG
>WFVC01000148.1 GCA_015491815.1 Gammaproteobacteria bacterium
GTACTTGTCTGAGAAATCAGAGTCCCTATAATTCGCCACATATTAGCACAGTCGTACATGGTGCATGGACGTCTGCAGGCACAACTTCAGTCGCGCCACAAATATAAACAGACAAGATTGAAAGCCTGCCTGCAATTAAGGCATCGCAACAAACTGCGAGGATTTATGTCATCCGATTTACTGATTAGCGTTACCCATCTCGACCGCCGGTACGGCGCACTGCAGGCCGTACAGGATGTCAATTTCGAACTCCACCGGGGTGAAGTGCTGGGCTTCCTCGGGCCGAACGGCGCAGGCAAGTCCACCACCATGCAAATCATTACCGGCAACCTTGCACCCAGCAGCGGGCAAATTAAAATCTGCGGTATCGATCTACTCGACAACCCCCGCGCCGCCAAAGCCCGTATCGGCTATCTGCCGGAACAGCCGCCTCTGTATCGGGAACTGAGCGTGGATGAGTACCTCGGCTTCTGCGCCCGCGTCAACCGTATTCCAAAGGCGCAACAGGCCGCCGCCCTTGCGCGCGCCAAACAACGTTGCGGTTTGCAAAAAGTCGGCTCGCGTTTAATCAACAATCTATCCAAAGGCTATCAGCAGCGGGTCGGCATCGCTCAGGCGATTATTCACAGCCCCGATATCGTGGTGCTGGATGAACCCACTGTCGGACTGGATCCGATTCAAATTCGTGAAATCCGTCATCTTGTCCGCGAGCTGGCGAAAGAGCATGCGGTGATTCTTTCCACCCATATTCTGCCCGAGGTGCAGATGACCTGCAGCCGGGTGCAAATTATCAATCAGGGACGACTGGTATTCAGTGATGATATCGAAAGTCTGAATCGCAGCATGCGCGCGCGCAGCCTGATTCTCGCTCTGCAGCAGCCGCCGGAAAATTTACCCGACGAGATACGGGCGCTTGAGGGAATCGAAAATATCGAAGCGCTGGAGGATGGCCGCTGGCGCATTCGTCACGCCGAAGATCGCAGTCCGGCCACGGCCCTCGCCCGGCTTGCCGTCGAACATGACTGGGGGCTGATCGAACTGAGTCCGGAGACCCGCAGTCTGGAACAGATCTTCATCGACATCACCGCCACTGAACAAAGCCTGCCGGAAACGCCCGAGGCAAACGCAGGAGGACAGGCCGCATGATGATTTTTACTCTTGCCGCGCGCGAACTGCGCAGCCTGTTTCTCTCGCCGCTGGCCTGGTCGATTCTCGCGGTCGTGCAGTTTATTCTGGCCTGGCTGTTTTTATCCCAGCTCAATGACTTCATTATGCTGCAACCGCAGCTTAAAATGATCGACAATGCGCCCGGCGCGACCGAACTGGTCATCGCGCCGATCTATGGCAGTGCTGCGTTTATTATGATGATGGTCACGCCGCTGTTGACCATGCGCCTGATCAGCGAAGAACGTCAGAGCGGCAGCATCGCCCTGCTCATGTCCGCGCCGATCTCGATGACTGAAATCATCCTCGGCAAATTCCTCGGCGTTTTCAGTTTCCTGTTGCTAATGAGCATCATGATCAGCCTCATGCCGCTGTCATTACTTATCGCCGGCCCTATTGATTTGGGCTTGCTCGCCTCGTTGTTTATGGCGCTGAGTTTATTACTCGCCGCCTTCACCGCGCTGGGGCTGTATATGTCCACCCTCACCCTGCAACCCACCGTCGCCGCCATCAGCACTTTCGGCGCCCTGTTGCTGCTCTGGATCATCGACTGGGCGGGCGACAAGGTCGGCAGTGAGCAGGCCAGCGGCCTGCTCAGTTATCTTTCTATTCTGCGTCACTTCGAGGCGCTGGGTAAGGGGGTATTCAACAGCGGTGATCTGATTTACTACCTGTTGTTCACCTGCCTGTTTCTGATCCTCAGCATCCGTCGTCTGGATGCCGATCGACTGCAACACTGAGGAAGACCGGCATGAAAATAAATAATAAAGTCCGCACACAGTTACGTTTCCAGAATATTATTTTTCTGTTGTTATTGTTGAGTATCATCGGCCTGCTCGGCTGGCTCTCACAGCGCTATAGCATTGAAACGGATCTGACCGCCAATCAACGCAATACGCTCTCGGAAGCCAGCCTCAAACTGCTGCAAAACATGCCCGAAGCGGTGCGTATCACCGCCTTCGCCCGTGACAGTGAATTGCTGCCCACGCGGCGCAAAATTCGTGAACTGATTGAACGCTACCAGCGCCACAAACCGGACATTCAGTTACAGTTTGTCGATCCCAATACTGAACCGGATCGGGTGCGCAGCGAAGGCATCAGCGTCGATGGCGAACTCATCGTCGAATATCAGGCGCGCCGCGAGCATATTCAGAATCTCAATGAAGAAACCCTCACCAACAC
>WFVC01000149.1 GCA_015491815.1 Gammaproteobacteria bacterium
ACCTTTTTCTTGGCTACCTTTTTCTTGGCGACTTTTTTCTTGGCTACCTTTTTCTTGGCTACCTTTTTCTTGGCTACCTTTTTCTTGGCTACCTTTTTCTTGGCGACTTTTTTCTTGGCGACTTTTTTCTCGCTGCCGGCAGCGTCTACCGGCTTCTCTGCTGCCGGCGCTTTTTCTGCAGGTTCATTGCCGGGCAGACTGGCGAGGATCCGTTCGATATTGGCGAAAATATTCTCGATCTCTCCGGTTCCCTGTACGGTGCGCAATTTTCCCTGGCGACGATAATATTCAATCAGGGGCGCAGTTTGCGCTTCGTAAACTTTCAGGCGATTGGCGATGGTTTCTTCATTGTCATCCGCGCGGTGCAATAATTCACCTCCGCATTTATCACAACAGTCATCCAGTCGTGGCGGTGAGGTATAAATATTGTACATCTGCCCGCAATCCCGGCAGGTGCGGCGTCCGGTCAGGCGTTGCATCAGCACATTGAATTCCACATCAATCAACAGACCCAGTTGTAAGGGACTGCCGATATCTTCCAGCAGGCGGTCAAGCGCTTCGGCCTGACTGATGTTGCGAGGAAAACCATCAAGGATGAAGCCTTTGGCGGTATCGGGACGGCTCAGACGTTCGCGAATCATGCCCAGCACGATATCATCCGAGACCAGCTGGCCGGCGTCCATGGCGGTTTTTGCCTGAATCCCCAGCGCACTGCCCGCCGCCACGGCTTCTCTGAGGAGATCGCCGGTGGAAATCTGCGGGATACCATATTTCTCGACCAGTAGTTTCGCCTGCGTGCCCTTGCCACCGCCCGGTGCGCCAATTAATACGATTCTCATTTTATGCTCCGCTCCATTGCTGTTCTGCTGTCAAATGTTGATGTTTAGCGTTCTGGCTTTTTCGCCGGGATTGAGCCGACTACATGATCATTTTCATGCTCCGCTGGTCTAATCAATGAGTCATCACTCAACCCTGACTCAGGGTATCGGTTTCCTGCCCCGGGACTTTAAGAAACTGCACTATCTGATTAGCGTTTAACAATATATTGACCGGGAGGCTATGTTAGGGAAACTAATCCCTACCCTGCGATAAGTCAATCGTCCGGGTCAAATTTCAGATTGCATTTGAATCAAAACTTCTGCCGCCCCGTTTCCGGAAGCAGGCATATAAGATTTTTTGCCTATTTTTATGCTTAATGCCCCTATTAAAATTTCTGTTTTTTCGTGAACACTGTTAGAATATCCGGCTTTTTACCGCTGACCTATAGAGGAAGCCCATGAATCTGGATCGAGTCACCTCAGGCAAGGATGTTCCCCACGACATCAACGTTATTATCGAAATCCCCTCACACAGTGATCCGGTTAAATATGAAGTCGATAAAGAAACCGGCGCCATGTTTGTTGACCGCTTTATGAACACCGCCATGCATTATCCCTGCAACTACGGCTATATCCCCCACACCCTTTCCGACGACGGCGATCCCGTCGATGTGCTGGTGGTGACGCCGATTCCGCTGATCAGTGGTTCCGTCATCCGTTGCCGCACCATCGGCATGTTAAAAATGACTGATGAGGCCGGTGAGGACGCCAAACTGCTGGCGGTTCCCCATGAGAAACTATGCAAACTTTACAAGGATGTGCAGAAACCGGAAGACATGTCACCGCTGCTGCTGGATCAGATCGCTCATTTCTTTGCCCATTATAAAGATCTGGAAGAAGGCAAATGGGTCAAGGTTGAAGGCTGGGTGGATGCTGAAGAGGCGCGCAAGGAAATCACCGACTCCATCACCCGTTACCAAAATGCGCCGCAGAAACCCTGTTTCTAGGCCCGGCATTCATGAAAATCTGTATTGTTTCTGACAGCCATGATAACCGTTACCTGCTCTCGGCTGCGGTCAAGGATGCCTGCGCGCGCGGCGCGGAGGCCGTACTGCACTGCGGCGATGTGGTGGCGCCCACCACCCTGCGCATTTTTAAACCCTTCGGCCTGCCGGTGCATGTGATTCATGGTAACAACACCGGCGATCTCTACAGCATGGCGCAACTGGCGCAGGATGCCGAACACAAAATCCACTATCATGGACAGGATGCGGGAATTAAATTACACGGACGACGGATTTTCATTGTCCATTACCCTCACTACGCCCGCGCCATGGGCATCACCGGCGACTGGGATATGGTCTGCTGCGGCCATGATCACAAGGCGGAAATTGACACCATTGACAATATAAAACAGCGTCAGACCCTGTTTATCAACCCCGGCACCGTCGGCGGCGTGGGAGCCGATCCGACCTATGTCATGGGCGATCTGGAAAGCATGGAATTTGAAATTATCGAGGTGCCGATTGACGAGAAGCTGCTGATCAACCGCAAACCGGTAACCCCGCATCACGATTAGCATAGAATAAACAAAGCCCGCCGCAAACGGATGGGGCATCTGCGGATGTAGGTACGGCTTCAGCCGTACAGGTATGATTGAAATCGTACCTACAAGCAGGTTCCCGTCACGATGTGTACTGGAATTAGGAACACTTAACTTTAGATAACCCTCAGCCCGGCGTATTCTTCGCCACCCAGCGTTCGCCTTCTGACAGAGTTTCTTTTTTCCAGAAGGGCGCGCGCGACTTGAGTTCTTCCATCAGCCAGCGACTGGCCTCAAACGCCGCCGCCCGATGCGCGGACCAGACCGCGACCAGCACAATCGCGTCCGCCGGACAAATCCGGCCGACACGATGCAGAATGAAACTGTCGAGCAAATCCCAGCGTTCCATCGCATCACAACTGATTTTCTCAAGATATTTTTCCGTCATCCCCGGATAGTGTTCCAGCCACATCTGCTCGACCGTATCGCCTTCGTTAAAATCGCGCATACTGCCGACAAACACCGCCGCCGCGCCGAATTTTCCGGCCGCCTGCATCGCCGTCTGATAACGGCTGACTTCGGCAAAGGGCTCAAAACCGGCTTCGCGGATTTCAACTTTCATGTTTAGCCCCCCGTGACCGGCGGGAAAAACGCCACTTCATCACCATCGGATACCGGCGTATCGACATCCACGTATTCCATATTCAGCGCCATCAGAGTATTGACCGGCATGGCCGCATCATTCGTTGCCCGCGCCCAGGCCTCGGCCACGGTTCGCACTGTTCCCGCTTCCAGCTCACAGTCATCGCGCCCCAGTTGTTCGCGCAGGCTGGCAAAAAATTTGATGGATATACTCATAAATGCTCGATTCAGATTTGCTCAAACAGTAGCCTCAAGCCTATCATGAGGGCAAACAGACAAACAACAAAGACAGAACAATGACTGACTTTACCCATTTTAATCAGGACGGCAAGGCGCACATGGTCGATGTTGGCGCCAAGGACAGCACCCGCCGGGTCGCGGTCACCACCGGCTGGATCAGCATGCTGCCCGAGACCCTCGAAAAGGTGCGCAATGGCGGCCACAAAAAGGGCGACGTGCTCGGCATCGCCCGCATCGCCGGGATCATGGCGGCCAAGCGCACGTCGGATCTGATCCCGCTTTGCCATCCGCTGATGCTCACCCATGTGGATCTCGAATTTCGCATCGATGAAAGCGAAAACCGGATTCACTGCGAATGCACGGTGGAAACCCGGGGCCAGACCGGGGTGGAAATGGAAGCCCTGACCGCCACCCAGGTTGCCCTGCTGACGATTTATGATATGTGCAAAGCCGTGGATCGCGGCATGCTCATGGGCGGCGTCTGCCTGCTGGAGAAAAAAGGCGGCAAATCAGGGCACTGGCGGCGACAGTAACTTCAAGCCTGTAGGTACGACTTCAGTCGTACCTGTTGTTCGATTGAAATCGAACCCACATTTGCTCACATAATTTAGATTATAAAGTTTTTTGCTTTATGCCCATACAC
>WFVC01000150.1 GCA_015491815.1 Gammaproteobacteria bacterium
TTATTAAACACTCAACCTAAAGAAAGCTTTTTCCGTCTTATTATTTGGATGCCGAAAGATGAAGCAGCAACACCTGAAGCAGCAAGAGCGAAACTGAGAGGGTATATTGAGTTGGCTTATCAAAAAGCCTTACCCAATCATCAAGTCGTTCTTGTAAAAGATGTTGCTAAAAACAGAGGAAAAAGATCCCAGTGGTATATAAAAATTACTGGTAAGAATTGTATTCCAGAATGCGGTGTTTATGGTGGAGTTTTAAATCACGAAACACCAGAATTAGATAAAGCACCAGAATTTCTCAAAGGATATGATGCCTGGACATGGAAATTTTATAGATTTTCAACTACAAGAGGTCAATGTTGTGGAGGATACCCAATAACAGAAGGTAAATTATCACTAGAAGAAAAACTATTATTTCTACAAAAAATTAGCAGTTATCTTCCAAACTGGATGTACTATTACACACCACCACATAAATATTTAGCCGGCTTACCAATGGTTTTTAATTCAGGTCGTCAAATGTTATTTATTCAGCCAAAGAAACAAAATTAATAATTAATCATAAAGCTAAGGAAGTTCAGATTCTGAACATGTACCCAATTTATTCAACCAATCCCTAACCTCTGAACCAGTAAGATGCTGACCAGTTTTAGTATAATCCTCCCAAGACAACAGCGCACAAATTTTAAAAATATCTAACTCATTATAATTAATTGAAATATTAAGCTCACAATCTACTACATCAAGACACTTCATTTCATCTAATTTAATATAAAATACATCGCGCACAACAATCATTAAATCAAAGTATGCTTTAAGTTTTTCAGCCTCAATTTTATCATCTACAACAACATCAAAAATATTTTCAAAATCTAAATTCATAATAAAAAATTAGGCAACATTCAAATCTTTCCAAGTAGTAACCGCCTGCATATTCACAATCCTGCGCAGACCAACAACCCGGCCTGCAGAAACATCACTGTCTGATAACCCCGCGTCGCGCAAAATTTTAAGATGCCTATACCAAGTCGATTTTGGCATAGATTCTCTGGCAGCCTGCCAGCCAATAGACTGAATCACGGCCCAAGTCCTCGCAGCAGCACGGCCACGTCCTTCAGTTTCTGCCACCTCAATGCATTTATCTACCCAGTCAGTACTCACCATTTCTATTTCACCTTTTCCTATCATTCTTCCAAAAAATTCTTCATACTCATCTATAAAACGCTGCTTTGATAATTTCCACCAGGGAACACCTACCCTATCTCTCCACCATTGAGACTTCAGTGATAATTCTAGTCTAACCAATTTATCGGCATTCTCAATTTCAATTTCTGAATATTGTCGGCCAGTATAACCTTTTTTCCGCATAAGATGGCGAAGGTGAGGGCCTTTTGCATAGGCCTTACCAGACCTAAGCCTGGACCTGTGTGACCAGTAAACTGTATCACCGGCTTGCTGACTAACTCTATATCTACCGCCTTCTGTACCTCGAAGTGTTGCCAATGCCACTCGGACGTCAGCCAACGAGGACATCATATAATTTTCTGTAACATCAATTTTAGATACACGCCAAAGCCTTGCTTCTGGCAACATACCACACGGCAAACGAGTCGAAACAAAGCTAATCATGGCCATCACCGCCCCAAGAAGGTCAAGCCCAACCGATTCAGAAAAAACAGCGTCACCATCACCCACGACCCGACCCGGGCTTCCCTGAACCCATAAAACATCAGGGCAAACTCTAACAGCAATTTGATGAGAATCAGAGCGGACCGACTCCCACGCATCAGTTTCCCAAATGATTTTCCCCGTCTTTGGGCAATATCTCACAATGCGCTCACCCCACGTTGAAAGCACATTCCAGCCACCCCAGTCAGGACAGTCCGTGCGCTCAAGACGGCATGTCACCCAGTCAAGAATCATGAATAATTCCCACTGTGGGACAAAGTGCCCTGTGTTACAGGTGCGGGCACTGGGCAAAAGGGAGAACCCTCCTCAACAACAATCCCTGAAAGGCGACGAAAATAGGCAAGCTGCTGAAGGCGCCAGCGAACAGGGTCAATGCCACGATTTTTAAGATGTTGCTGAGGGTCACTGGTATGATTACAGCCAGGATAATCATTATTGATTCCAGCAAGAGTGACAACCAAACTTTCAAGTGGATCGACCTCTTCTACGATCAAGGGGTCAAGGCTAATAGTGCGATGGAAGCCAAGAAAGCCAGCAAATTTTCGGTGTCTCAGATTTGTATCACTCTTACGCCTATTTTGTACTGGAATCAGTGGTAATTGAGTAGGTCTGGGTAGTGACTGAGATTCTAACCCATTGTTTAAATTAGTGTTTTCCGATTCAGATAAAGGTACAGAGGGGCTACGAACCAGGCGGTCGCACGTTCGAATCGTGCCGGGCGCGCCAAAATCAACAGTAAAACAAGCGGTTATCGTTAATTCGGTAGCCGCTTTTTTATTTGGCGTCGATTGCTTTTGGCTGCAGACACACATCCCAATAAGGCGTTCCTTCGAAACGTTGAATCAGGAAATCGACAAAGGCGCGCACGCGTTGTGACAGGTGCCGGGTTTGCGGGTAAACCGCATAGGCGGCGAGTTGCCGCTGTTTGTATTCGGTCAGCAGGGGAATTAAATCACCACGCTCAATTTCTTTGTAAACAAGAAAAGATGGAATCAGCACGATCCCCAACCCATCAATCGCGGCATCTCGTAAAAATTCACCGTTGCTGGATTTCAGATATGGGCGCAGCTTCGCCGCCAGCAGGGTATTTTTTGAATCATACAGATTCCATGTTTCAAAATCCCGAATCAGGCTGTAAACCAGACACTGATGATCAATGAGTTCAGTCGGCGACGCCGGTGCGCCCCTGCGTTTGAGATATGCGGGGCTGGCGCACATCACGGTCTGAATCGGCGCCAGTCGACGGGCAATAAAACTTGAATCGGGCAAACTGGCGATGCGAATGGCCAGATCAAAGCCTTCCTGCATTAAATCGACTTCCCGATCATTAAAATCCAGATCAAATTCTATTTGCGGGTGCGCCTGTAAAAAATCGCTGATCGCCGGACCCAGATGCAACAATCCGAAACTCAGTGGCAGGGCAATCTTCAGGCTGCCCTGCAATTCACCATGCGCCTGCGAGGTGGCAAGCTCGGCTTCCATCAGATCATCCAGTATGCGCACAGCCTGATGATAGAAGGCCCGCCCGCTGTCGGTCAGGTTCATCCTGCGGGTGGTGCGGTGAAAAAGCTCGACGCCAAGATGGGCTTCCAGCTCTTTCAGGCGGCGGCTGACGGCTGATTTGGCGACGCCGAATCGATCGGCCGCACCACTGATACTGCCCGTCTCGACCACCCGAATAAAAGACTGCATGTTCTCAAACCGATCCATCGCCCCTCCATTGTTCTTATATTTAGAACAGTTATTTCTGATTATGGCTGTTTATTCATGCTACGACAACAACAATACTAGCAACATCCCCATTCAGCAGGGTCATCCCGCAAGATGAATACCCTGAAAAAAGAGAAGGAGAACAGGATGAATGCAATCTCAACCCGGACACGATTCATACCGGCAATGGCCACCGCAGAAGGCGCCGGCGTGACTGTCCACCGCACTATCGGCACACCGGCTTTGCGCAATTACGATCCGTTTATGTTGCTGGATAATTTCAACAGCGACAATCCGGATGAATACATTGCCGGTTTCCCTTCACATCCTCATCGCGGTTTCAACACCTTTACCTATATGCTCGATGGCCATCTCGAACATCAGGACAGCATGGGCAATACCGGCAGGCTTGGCCCCGGTGCGGCACAGTGGATGAAAGCAGGCAGTGGCGTCATTCATTCGGAAATGCCAAAACAGGAACAGGGGCTGATGCGGGGGCTGCAGCTCTGGATCAACCTGCCGTCGGCAAACAAAATGGATCCGCCTGAATATCAGGAATATGCGGCAGAGGCCTTTCCCGTAATCGAGACCAATGATTACAGGCTCAAGTTACTCATCGGCCAACGGGGTGATGCGCATGCGCCGATTGTCGATGATATCACCCGGGTGTCGTATTTCGATGTGCAATTAAAGGCAGGAAAACATTTTCACCATCCGCTGCCCGCCGAGCACCATACCTTCCTGTATCTGTTTGAAGGCGACGGCCGGTTCAAAGGCAAGCGGGCGCCCTTGAACACCCTTATTGCCTTCTCAGGCGAAGATACGATCTCTGATTTTATCGCCGGAGAACAGGGTGCGCGTTTTGTCCTGATTAGTGGCCGGCCTGTTAACGAATCCATCGTTCAATACGGCCCGTTTGTGATGAACACTCGGGAAGAGATTGAGCAGGCGATACATGACTATCAAACGAATCACTTCGTGCGTGATCGCGCATGGATTAAATAACATTTCTTAAACAGACATAACGGGATTAAAACTATGAGTGCAAAATCAAAAACAGTCAAAGGCGAATTTGTCCGTTCAGAATCAGGATTTAGGAACTGGATCACCCCCGATGGCAGCGCCGGCCCGCACGGTGAAGCCGGCTTCGCCGCCGAAGCGGATCGCTACCACCTGTATGTTTCCTATGCCTGCCCCTGGGCGCACCGCACCCTGATTTTTCGCAGCCTGAAAAAACTGGAGAATATTATCTCGGTCTCGGTCGTGCACCCGCTTATGCCGGAAGAAAGCTGGAAGTTTGGCGAATACCCCGGCGCAACGGAGGATCATATTAACGGCTCAAATTACATGTACGAAAATTATTTAATCGCCGATCCTGATTTTGACGGAGTCGTGACCGTGCCTGTTCTCTGGGATAAGAAACGTCAGACCATTGTCAATAACGAGTCCTCGGAAATCATTCGCATGTTAAACAGCGCGTTTGATAAATTCACAAGCGTCGATGCGGATTTTTATCCGCCTGCCCTGCGTGTGGAAATTGATGAAATTAATGCGCTGGTTTATCACGATATTAATAATGGCGTCTATCGCGCTGGATTCGCCACCACACAGGCGGCGTATGATAAAGCCTTTGATCGTTTATTCAATGTGCTGGAGATGCTTGAGCAACGACTCTCAAAACAGCGTTATCTTGTTGGCGAACAAATAACGGAAGCCGACTGGCGTCTGTTTACAACCCTGGTGCGGTTTGATGCGGTTTATTACAATCATTTTAAAACCAACAAAAAACGCCTGCTGGACTATCCTAATCTGTGGTCATACACTCGTGAGCTTTATCAGGTTCCCGGCATCGCGGAAACGGTGAATATGGATCATATTAAACACCATTATTTCGGCAGCCACCGCGCAATCAATCCGACAGGGATTATTCCGAAAGGACCGGAGATTGACTTTATGCAGGCGCACGGGCGTGAAAGCCTGATCTAAAATTTCATTAACACACTCTAACAAGGAGACATAGCATGAGTACTGAAGCCGTTATTGCACAGAAATCCCCCTATGCTGTTGAGGTAAAAGAAAATGAGACCTATCACTGGTGTTCCTGTGGACGCAGCAACACGCAGCCCTTCTGTGACGGTTCACATAAAGGCACAGGCTTTGAACCCGTTGCCTTTACTGCAGAAAAAGATGATAAGCTATATTTTTGCGGCTGCAAGAAAACAAAGAATGCGCCCTTTTGCGATGGCACGCATAACGATCTGTAAAACTTGAACGCCCGCATGTAACCAAACATGCGGGCGTCTTTTATTTAGGATTAATTCCGCCGTTCGTGGTGAAGTCCTGAGCCTGACGAAGGGTCGAACCATGAACGCTAAGCATTGTAAAATCATAATGTTATATGATTCCCCCTTCAACAAGGCTCTCCTGAGCGAAGTCGAAGGGCTCAGGGCGAACGGAATTAATCAGAGATTCCTTAGCTAATAGCTGCGACTGAAGTCGCAGCTATCGTCTTATAACATGCTAATAAGGATAAATCGGCAGCGTATCCTCAGAGGTGGCGATGGTGAAGTCATCCAGATATATCCATGAATCACAGGACAGGTTGGGATCATCGGCAAAGCGACACTCATTTTGTGTGGTCGGCATACGGAATGCGCGATGACCACCGACATCACCCGGGGCGATGTTCCAGTTCAGATTAGGGGTTTGACCCTGAATGTGTTCTGCAACTTTCCGCCACTGTCCGCCCATCGGTTTCATCCACTGTTCATAGCGTGGACGGGTAGTCGAGGTATCAATATGGATTTTCACCAGCGTCCAGCGATTGGGAACGATGTGATCACTTATATCCGTTTGACCGATTTTCCAGCTACTGCTGCCATTGGACTGCTGATAATTGATATCCTCCGGATCGGCCAGATAAAAGTAAAATTCCTCCGAGTTCGGCCCCAGGTCGTTGGAGAATGGCGCCTTACTGTTATTGGAGCTGTATAAAATCCACAGACTATTGTTACTGGGATAGCCGCCCCTGGTCGGATAAATAAACTTGGGATGCGGTCCAAAGCGACTCATTTGATCATTCTGATCGGTGGGATCATCATAATCGTTGGTATATATCCAGTACTGAAACCAGACATCAGCCGGAACCTGGTTATCAAAGTCACCCCCAAACTGCAGATAGAAATCTGTTTGAAAGCCAAAGGTTGAGGGTCGGCCTTCGAGTGCGAGTACGCGCGTCGAGTCCTTGCCGGGGAAAGGACCGGAATAACCAGGGATCGATGTGGTGGTGTAGATGTAACCTTTGCCACTGCCAGCCGGCAGATTTTCCGCTTTGCCGCCATTCCAGCCATGCGCCTGAAACTGCTCAAGCGTATCGCCACTGCGCTGTACACGATAATTAAAGTCATCGTAGAAATAAACGCCATC
>WFVC01000151.1 GCA_015491815.1 Gammaproteobacteria bacterium
GCCTGATTAAGCCCATAAAGCAGCTCCCGTTTGGCCGCATCGCGAACCATACTCTGCGCCCAGGTGACGGCGACGATGCGTTCTCCCGCCGTGACTTCGGCGACATGGTGGAGGCTGGCGGAGGGATACACAACGGCATCGCCGGCAGCGAGTTTTACCTTCTGTTCGCCAAATGCGGTGTGTACGACCAGCTCCCCGCCTTCATACTCGTCCGGCTCATTCAGAAATACCGTTGTCGATACATCTGAGCGGTAGTATTCGCCCTTGCCCATGATGGGATCGTCGACATGGTCGCCATAGGTCATGCCCGGTCGATAACGGGCGTAGAACGGTGCGGCGACGCGGTGGGGCAGAGCCGCCTGTTTATACATGGGGTGGGAGACCAGACTCCCCATGACGATATTATTGAGCTGGTTGACCTGAGTATCGTTATTGGCGACTTCCTCGTTGTTCTTAACGGCTCTGGCCGCCATGCCGGCAGACAGCTTGCCATCGACAAACTGCGCTTTGCCCAGGAGTTCCGCGACTTTTTTCAGTCGCGCCTTATCCAGTACCGAGGGGATGTGTAGCATCATTTTCGCTGCCGTCCTGTGTTGGTTTCAGGTAAACTATCTAATTGATTAATTTGAATTAAACGCAATATTCAAAGGTGTATACATGATACTGAAAGTAGTGATCGAAGGCCAATCCATGCGTCTTAAAATTGAGGAATCGATGTTAAAAGAAGCAGAGGATTTTTTTCAGAAAATGGATGCCGATATGGATCGTGGCTGGCAAATGAGTTTTACCTGGGTGGACAATCCGAATCCCGTACAGCGTTGCCAGATTGCGGCGGATAAACTTTACGGCGCCTATGAGCTGGAAAACCAGAAACTCATGACCATGATGGGCGCTTATATTCTTTACAAATTGCCCGGTATTAGTGAAATTCATATTTCCACCAGTGGAGATATGAATGAAACCGAAGTCGTCATGGCCTGAGCCGGGTCAGAAAACAGGTATTTGAGCCACAATTTTATTAAATAGATCGCTGGTTTATGCCGATAACAATTAATGTTGGATTTTTTTGTCGTACATGTTGCAGAGATTAAAGTAGGGAATTTGCTGATGATTTGCATTTAAAATTAAATTAAGTGAAGTGAAATACTATGTTACATAGAAAAGTTAATGTTAATTATATTTGTAAAACAGATGCACAGGCCGCTGAAAATAAAATGGGTTCAGCCGGTTTATCCCTGATTGAGTTGATGGTCGCGCTAGCGGTTTTTGCGCTTGTTACGACGCTTGCCGTTCCTAATTTCCGAAATTTTGTACAAAATAATCAGATGTCCGCCAGCGCCAATAATTTAATGGGTAGTTTGGCGCTGGCTCGTAGCGAAGCGATAAAACGCAACACTCAGGTGAGTGTTTGCGCCAGCAGCACTCAGGTGAGTTGTACCGGCGCTGACTGGAATAACGGCTGGATTGTTTTTGTCGATGGCGGCGATCCGGGCGTCGTGGATGACGGCGATGTCATTCTTAGTGCGGTGCAGGGTCTGCCCGGCGGCATGGATCTGTCGTCTACGGATCCTTTTATCCAGTTTAAACCCAACGGTTCACTGGCGATTTGTCAGATCTGTTTGCTGGATATTGGCAAGCTTAAATTAGCCTCTTTATTTGAAGCCCTGCGCGGGTGGGCGGCTCAGACTGTTTACGAGTTTCTTCCTGTTCGTGATGCCTTTGCAATGGGAAGAGAACATGGGGGGGGGCGTGGCGAACACTGGGCTGGCGATGGTCATGGTCATCCGGGTTCAGGACCCGGCGCGAATCCGGGAGCCGGCGCAGGCTCGGGAACCGGTACAGGCTCGGGAACCGGCACAGGTTCGGGAACCGGCACGGGTTCGGGAACCGGCACAGGCTCGGGAACCGGTACAGGTTCGGGAACCGGTACCGGTTCGGGAACCGGTACAGGTTCGGGAACCGGTACAGGTTCGGGAACCGGTACAGGTTCGGGAACCGACGTTGGAAATGTTGCTCAGTCTGGTGTTGAAATGATTCTCTGTAACAGCCAGCAGACTAATGAAACAGGACGGCGTTTCTTTATTTCAATCAGTGGCCATATCAGAGTTACTGAATTTGGCTGCAATTAATATGCACTCATACATAGGTGCTTAAGGATATAGGCAATTGTAGGTGCGGCTTTAGCCGCGCAAAATGCTTAATCAGATAACACAATATATGTTATTCAAGCGCTGCTGTTCGCCTCACCTGTACCCGCAGGGTAGAAGGCGAACCTACAGATAGATAAATTCCTCAAGTACCTACGTATGAATATGCACTGATTTATTTCAGGTTGTTGAGCGCCAAAGCCCCCTAAAATCAGGGGGCTTTTTTTATATCTTCGTTATGGAGGGGAATCCGTCGCATAAGTATTGCGTCCGGCTTCCTTGGCTACATAAAGCGCCATATCGGCTCGATGAATCAGGCTGCTCGGGTCACGATCTTCATATACTTTCATTTCCGCCAGTCCCATGCTGACGCTGATAAATTTATTGCCAATCTGCGTGTATTCATGCCGTAACTGCAAACCGTTGATGCTGGCTTGAATGCGCTCTGCGATATTAATCGCGCCCTCCATATCGGTACAGGGCAGGACCACAATGAATTCTTCCCCGCCATAGCGCGCCGCCAGATCCATGGGGCGGGTGAGGGAGGTTGAAATCGCGCGCGCCACTTTGATCAGCGCCTCATCGCCGGCCAGATGGCCGTAGTTGTCGTTATAGAGTTTGAAGAAATCGATATCAATCAGGATGATGGACAGAGGACTGTGCTCGCGTAGCGACTGTTGCAGTTCACGTTCCAGAAAATGATCAAAATGGCGGCGATTGGCCAGACCGGTTAATGAGTCGGTTGCTGATAGCGCTTCAAGTTTTTCATTTGCCTGTTTCAGTTCATCATTGGAGTGTTCGATTCGTTGTTTCAGCAGCAGGTTGCGTTGCTGATAAATCACGCTGTGAACAAAATGCCGGTAATGCATGAAGCTTAGAAAACCGGCCACGATCATATAAATAAGCAGCATGATCCCGGTCGCCAGCATCAGGGGACTGGTGTAATACATGAAACAACTCAGGGTGAGTGGAATCATTAACGGATAGAAGAATAAAAAAACTGCGCGCAGATCACTGGACAGGGAGATAAAACCAATCGCGCTGACAATAAGGGTCACGGTCAGAATAATAAAAAAATCAATGCCGCCCAGATAATTAGCGAACAGAACAAGCCCAACCCCCCATGCCAGTCCGCTGAAAGTACTGCCCAATAAATACATGTGTGACCAGTGTTCATGGTCTCGCGTTTCCGGTGCTTTACCGGTATACCAGCGGAAAAAAATATAGCGCAGGGTGGAAATTCCCATGATGACAATGCTTAAGGTTCCCGCTAACAGCGGTTCGCGTTGCCAGTAAACGTAGGTAATGATTAGAGCAATAACAACATTTGAAAAATAGGCCGGGATCCCCATGTAAGACAGGTAAGCCAGCTGTTGCTCAACAACCGCGTGCTTAAGCCGAGGCCGGACAGTAATGTTATTCATGGTGGTTCTGTAAATGCATCCCTGTTTATCTCCCGCCCCTGAAGAAGTCAGCTATTCGCCTGAAAGCGAATTTGCTGTTAATTATCAGGGATAGCCTTATATGGTTAAGGCGCCATGATGTCATTATCGGCCATAGCCCGTAAAAATTTAGCCTCAGTCCAGCTATAGGCAGACTTTATTATGCTGTGCTGCATTCATCAGCGGTTAGATTTACAGGCGGCTGGCTTCAATACGCTGTTCGATCAATGCTGCTGTTTTATCCCCCGGTTTGCGGGCAATGGCGAGAATATCCTCACAGACGTCCTGCCAGTGGGCCGCGCCGTCCTGCATCTGTTTTTTCAGTGGTGCAAAGGCCTCGCCCTGACACCAGTTTTCATAGGCGGCGATGAGTCCGGGATAGAGATATTTACGCATGCTGCTCAGGTTGGCGAAGTAGAAGTGAATCGAGGCGGTTTGCCGGCGTTGGAGCAGGGCCGGCAGGGTTGAGAGCGCATCGGCGAGATGATCGCGCACGGCCCGTAACATGATCTCGGCTTTTGAGTGGGGTAGAGCGGCGAGCAGGGCTTCCCAGTCGTCGCCCAGTTGATCCCGGGCCATGATTTCCCCGATTTCATGATCGAGCGCGGATTCCAGCTCGGCATCGGTTAATTGCTCCAGCGCCTCGTCGGCGTTGCCCGCGCTGAAATCATATTCCGCCAGTGTGCGGGCCATGGCGTTATGCGGGCGGTTCCAGCGCCATTCCTCAATTTTCTCCCACAACATGCGACGCAGGGATTCGCGCCGGATGTAGATCGTTCGTCCCTGTGACATGGCTGGTGGCGCAGCCAGATCGCGGGCGAATTCCCGCCCGGAAATCAGCACGCGATAGTCGCCGTGCTCGATTTTCCGCAGCCGCTCGCCAAGGAAAAAATGGGGCTGGGCGCTGCGGCCGAAGCCGCCGCTGTAAACCAGATTATGGGCTTGCAGATGCCGGTTTATCAGCTCGCTGTGAAAGGGATCAAAGCGTTGCCCGTCAATTTCCAGCGGCTGGAAATTCTGGCCGTCAAACTCATTCCAGAGCGCCTCACGTTGCTTGAGCCAGTTGCCGACCTCATCCCGATCCAGGCTTGCGGTGAAAGCCTGTCCGGTTTCCCAGCGACAGAATTCGCGCATTTTGAGCAAATAGATGCAGAGGGTGTAATTGCCGGCAAACCGGGCGTCAGAAATATGACAATTTTTCTGCACCGTGTGGATGAGTGCGCTCAGTTCAGGACTAGCTAATTCGGGATACATATATTTTCCACAGTTGCGTTAAAATAGGGGACAGCATATATAC
>WFVC01000152.1 GCA_015491815.1 Gammaproteobacteria bacterium
ACATGATGCTGGATAGACTGCGCCGGCAGGGTATTGAGACTACCTGTGTGACCCTGCATGTGGGCGCGGGCACCTTTCAGCCGGTGCGGGTGGAGAATATTGCCGAGCACCACATGCACGCGGAATGGCTGGAAGTCAGCGAGCAGGTTTGCGCACAGGTGGCGGAAACCCGGGCGCGGGGCGGACGGGTGATCGCGGTGGGTACGACCAGCGTGCGCAGTCTGGAAACCGCCGCTCTGTGCGGCGAACTCAGGCCTTTTTCCGGCGATACAGATATTTTTATCACCCCCGGTTTTGAATTCAGGGTGGTGGATGCCCTGATCACCAACTTTCACCTGCCGGAATCGACCCTGCTGATGCTGGTCAGCGCCTTTGCCGGTTATGAGAATGTTATGCGGGCCTATGAACATGCGGTGGCGGAACGCTATCGGTTTTTCAGTTACGGCGATGCGATGTTTCTGACAAAACAGGGACGAGGGACGAGATTTTTAGCTGAATCATGAAATTTGAATTATTTAATACCGATGGCGCGGCTCGGCGCGGACAGTTGAGCTTTGAGCGGGGTGCGGTGCAAACCCCGGCGTTTATGCCGGTGGGCACCTATGGCACGGTCAAGGCCATGACCCCGGAAGAGTTGCGTGAACTGGGGGCGGAGATCATTCTCGGCAATACCTTTCACCTGATGCTGCGACCGGGCGCCGAGATCATTGCCGAACATGGCGATTTGCATGATTTCATGCACTGGAACGGGCCGATTCTCACCGATTCAGGCGGTTTTCAGGTCTGGTCGCTGGGCGCTGATGCGCAGCAACGTGAGGGCGGACATGGCGGCGCCGGCGGGGGGGCGACGTTACCGGCGGCAAAGATTACCGAGGCGGGCGTGCATTTTCGCTCGCCTGTCAATGGCGACAGGATTTTCCTCGGCCCGGAGGAATCCATGCAGGTGCAGCGCGCGCTGGGCTCGGATATCGTAATGATTTTCGATGAATGCACCCCCTATCCCGCAACGGAAGAGCAGGCGCGCGCCTCGATGGAACTGTCGCTGCGCTGGGCGGCGCGTTGTAAAACGGCGCATGCGGACAACCCCTCGGCGTTGTTTGGCATTGTTCAGGGGGGCATGTATCCTGAATTACGCTCTGAATCGCTGGCCGGGCTGGTGGAGATTGGTTTTGACGGCTATGCCATTGGCGGCCTGTCGGTGGGGGAGCCGAAGGAGGAAATGCTCAAGGTGCTGAATCATCTGCAACCGCAGTTGCCGGTGGATCGCCCCCGCTACCTGATGGGGGTCGGCACGCCTGAGGATCTGGTGGAAAGCGTGCGCCGCGGCATCGACATGTTCGATTGCGTGATGTCGACCCGCAATGCGCGCAATGGTTATTTATTTACCTCCACCGGTATGTTGCGCATTCGCAACGCCGTCCATGCCCATGCCACCGGGCCGGTGGATGAGAATTGTGACTGCTACACCTGCAGGAATTACAGTCGCGCCTATTTACGCCATCTGGATCGGGCGGGCGAGATTCTGGGCGCGCGCCTGAATACCATTCATAATCTGCATTACTACCAGAGCGTGATGCAGGGTCTGCGGACGGCGATCGAGGAAAACCGGCTGGAAAATTTCGTGCAGGAATTTTACGCCATGCGCGACCAATCGGCTCCGCCTGTGTCATAATGGCGCGCAAAATCGGCCTGCGCCGATGTAACGAGTTATTTTTTTAATAGATAAGGAATTTGTATAAATGAGTTTTTTTATTACTGATGCATTAGCTGAAGGCGCGCCTGCCGCACAGGGTGGCGATCCGATGTCGTCCCTGATTTTCTTTGGCGGCATGATTGTCATTTTTTATTTCCTGCTGATTCGTCCGCAACAGAAAAAAGCCAAAGAGCACCGCAATATGGTCAGTGCGCTGGCCAAGGGTGATGAGATCGTAACCAGCGGCGGCATGCTTGGCAAAATTAGTGCGGTGGGTGAAGAATATGTCACAGTTGAACTGGGCGATAACTTAAGCGTCAAACTGCAGAAACAGGCTGTTATGACGGTGTTGCCCAAAGGCACGATCAAAGCAGTAGATAAGTAAATTAAGTTTAAATTTCATTCATCATTACTTTTAAACCCTTGTAAAAATAATAAACGCATCTCCCGCAGCTATTACGCAGCAGGATGATGCGCTGGAAGATGGCAATATGTTGAATCAATATCCGGCCTGGAAATACTTACTCATTCTATTAATCGTTGTGGTGGGTGCTATTTATGCGTTGCCAAATCTTTATGGTTCAGATCCGGCTCTGCAGATTTCGGCAACGCGGACAACCACGGTTGATTCGGGAACCGAAGCTCAGGTTCGCAGTCTGCTGGATGCGGAAAAAATCCCCTATCGCAGAAGCGTGCTGGATGATAAAGGCTTGTTGATTCGTTTCGCCAGCGTCGAAGAACAACTCAAAGCCGGGGATCTAATTCGTAAAAAACTGGGGGATGACTATATCGTCGCCCTGAACCTTGCTCCTGCTTCACCTGCCTGGTTAAGTTCTATCAATGCCTTGCCTATGTATCTTGGTCTGGACTTACGTGGCGGCCTGCATTTTTTAATGGAAGTGGATACAGAAACAGTGACTCGTCAGGCCTATGAGCGTTACGGCAATGATTTCCGGGGCCTGTTGCGAGGAAAGAAAATCCGTTATCTCTCCATCACTCAACAAAGTGATGCGCTGAAACTGAAGTTCCGCACTGCGGAACTGCGTGATCAGGCGAAGCGCGCGATTCGCGGACAAACCCGTGATCTGGATTTGAGCGAAGAAGATGCTGAAGGCGCGTATTTGCTTATCGCCAGAATGACGCAAAAGACCCTGCTGGAGTTAAAGAAAAACGCGGTGCAGCAAAACGTCACCACCCTGCGTAACCGCGTAAATGAACTGGGTGTGGCGGAACCGGTGATTCAACAGCAGGGGGATTCGCGCATTGTCGTGCAGTTGCCGGGGATTCAGGACAGCGCCCGCGCCAAGAAAATTCTAAGCGCGACGGCAACCCTGGAATTTCGACTGGTGGATGTGGAGCACACGGTAACGGATGCGCTGGAAGGGCGTATGCCGGCGGGGTCACGACTTTATCGCGAGCGCAATGGCAATCCGGTATTGCTGAAGAAGCGCGTGATTATTACCGGTGATCGCATTACCCATGCAAGTTCCGGTTTTGATAAAGACTCTGGCAGCCCGATGGTAAGTGTGAGTCTGGATGGCGCCGGCGCGCACAGCATGGCCCGGACCACCAAGGAAAATTTACAAAAACCGATGGCGGTGGTGTTCATCGAACACAAGACTGATACGCGCATGGTCGATGGCAAGGAAGTGGTGAGCACGCGCAAGGTTGAGGAAGTCATTAACATTGCGACGATTCGAGGTGTGTTCAGTAATCGTTTTCAGATCACCGGTCTGGATAATCCGGCCGAAGCACAAACGCTGGCTCTGCTGCTGCGCGCCGGCGCGCTGGCTGCGCCGATTCGCATTATCGAAGAACGCACCATCGGCCCGAGTCTGGGACAGGAAAATATTGATCAGGGCACGCGCTCGGTTGTTATTGGCATGTTGTTTGTTATCGTCTTTATGGCGATCTGGTACAAAGGTTTTGGTATGGTCGCCAATGTGGCGCTAATGATGAACCTGGTGTTAATCGTGGCCATCCTTTCACTGTTACAGGCCACGCTGACCCTGCCGGGCATTGCCGGTATCGTGTTGACGGTGGGCATGGCGGTGGATGCCAATGTGCTTGTTTTTGAACGTATTCGTGAAGAATTACGCATTGGCAATACGCCGCAATCGAGCATACAGGCCGGGTATGAGAAAGCCCTGTCGACAATTGCCGATGCCAATATTACCACTCTGATTGCGGCGATCGTGCTGTATGTGTTTGGCACCGGCCCGATTAAGGGCTTTGCCATTACCCTTTCTATCGGCATTGTGACCTCAATGTTCACGGCGATCATGGGAACGCGGGCCATCATTAACCTGATTGTCGGTGGCCGGCGCATCAAGAAACTTTCAATCTGATTTTAATCCACTATTTGGCGGACAGGATCCATGCAGTTTTTCAAACAAGAACCTCGTTTTAATTTTATGGGCGGGCGCAAAATCGCGATTGCTCTTTCCGGTTTGATGATTCTTATTTCCATCGGTGCGCTGGTGACCAGAGGACTAAATTTTGGTCTGGACTTTACCGGCGGCACGCTGATCGAAGTGGGCTATCCACAGCCGGTGGAACTACCGCCGATTCGTGCGGCGTTGGAAGAAGCCGGTTTTAAGGATGCGGTGGTGCAACATTTTGGCACAGCAAAAGATGTGCTGGTGCGGATTGCGCCCCAGCAGGGTCAAAACGCCAATGCCCTTGGCGATGAAGTTTTGAAAGTCCTGAATAAAATCAGCAAGGATGAAGTGAAAATGCGCCGGCAGGAGTTTGTCGGTCCTCAGATCGGCGATGAACTTCGTGATGACGGTGGTCTGGCGATGTTGATCGCACTGGCGTTTATTCTGGTTTACGTGATGGCGCGGTTTGAATATCGTTTTGCGCTGGGTTCCATTACGGCCTTGTTGCATGATGTGATCATCACCCTGGGGTGTTTCGCACTATTTCAGTGGGATTTCGATCTTACCGTTCTGGCGGCGGTGCTGGCGGTTATTGGTTATTCGCTTAATGATACTATCGTAGTCTTTGATCGTATTCGTGAAAACTTTCGTAAACTACGCAAGGAGACGCCTGAGCAGGTCATTAACCGTTCTCTTAACCAGACCCTGTCGCGCACCATGATGACATCGGTGACGACCTTGCTCGTTGTTGCGGCGATGTTCGCATTTGGTGGGGAACTGATCCATTCATTCTCTCTGGCGTTGATGATCGGTATTTTCGTGGGCACATATTCTTCCATCTATGTTGCCAGCAGCATGGCGCTGGCGCTTAAAATTACCAGCGCCAGCCTGATTCCGGTGAAAAAGGAAGGTGAAGACAACGAACAGCAGATGATGCCATAGTGTCAGAATCGGGTATTTCCTGCTGTTAAGCTCGTCGATATATAACAAGATCGTGGCGCCGAAAAATACGCAAACGCGGTTCTCAAAGAACTGGTTTTTCTGGAGCAGCCTGTTTTTATCTGGTGCGGCCTTATCGGCCTGGCTGGAATGGCAAAATGATATTGCCCATTCACTTGGTTGGTTTATTATTATCAGTCTCTGGTCTGCGGTTTGCGCAATTGGCTATTCACTGGTTGAGTGGCTTTCAAGTAAATAAGCTTACGCATTACTGGCTGGCTTGCGCCGCTATCTATTTTTATTCTTCCTTTCTATCTCTTTCGGGTTAGTCATAACCACGCGAATATTGATATACATCAATATTCGATTTCTCTTATATGTGCTTATATTAGATTGAAGGTGATAGGTTATATTTCTGACCGAACCTGTATTCTTTTTTGATGGGGTAGAGCTCCATGAAAGACACTGATGGCATACTGCTGACCTTTGCCACGCCGGTAAATTTCGCAACCGACTTACAGCTGTTTGCCAAAATATTACGAGCTAATCTTGGTATTCATTTATCATCTGTCGCTCATTCCTGTCCCTGGCTGAAAGATCCTCCCGCTTATATCTACAATTATTTCGCTCTGACATAGCTAAAAGATAACATCCTGCCGAGTCAGAGAACTGTTCGAATATCGTTGTTATTGGGGAGTGTGGATATGTATAAACAATTGTTGGCAAAATTAATTATTGCCATTGTTTGTTTCTACGGATTCGGCGATTACAGTTATGCGGGAGATGAATTGAACTGTGTTCTGTGCCACAAGTTTCGTGGTTTAAGTCGGATTGACAAGGATGGAAAGTTTCGTCTGTTCTACATCAATCAGGAACTCTTTGACAGTGGCCCCCATCGACGAAACAAGTGCAAGGATTGCCATACTGACATCAACAAAATCCCCCATGATCCTGCAAAAAAAGTGGACTGCACGCAGGAATGTCACATGGTTGAACCTTCCAGCACTGAAAAATTTTCACACAAGTCAGTCGCAAAGGTGTTGAGTAAAAGCGTACACAGTCCGGTTGACAAAAATGGCAAAGAAAAGAAATTCAAAGAGGATTACCCCGGCTGCAAGGATTGTCACGATCAGCCTTTTTATCGGCCTTTTTCCATTTACAAAGGGCAATTAAAAGCGGGGGTTTCCAAACGCGGAATCAGCCGTTGCAAGAGCTGTCACACGCGAGGCGATTTTGCAGAGGATTTTTATGAACACGTCACTACGCGCCTGCGTAAATCCCGTTTTCCCATGGAGACGATTGAAGCTTGCGCCAAATGCCATCAGGACAAAGCTTTTCAGGAGCGTCATGATCTCGATGATGTGGTGACCACCTACAAACAGACCTTCCACGGAAAAATGATCGCGCTGGGTTCCGAAAGAACGCCTGACTGTCTGGATTGCCATGTTGTTGAAGGTGAAAATACGCATCTGATTGAGGCTCAGGATGTGCCGACCTCCGCTGTTTATAAAACCAATGTGCAGGCGACTTGCCGGACAGAAGAGTGTCATAGCAAGGCCTCTGCGAAACTGGCGGGTTTTCAGACTCATGTGACTTATGATCGGGAAAAATATCCTCTGCAGTTTTATATGCTGGTTGGCTTTAAGGCGTTAATGGCCTTTGTTTTGTATTTCTTCCTGCTGCTGATTTTCCTTGAACTATTACGACGCTTATTCCCGGGGTTCTCTTTTTTCAAAGAGAAAAATAATAACTCCGGTGATAACTAAACAGGTGTTAAGCGAGGTGTAATTATGTCCAAATATGATCCCATTGTTTATCAGGATGGCAAACGCCTGTTTTATCGTTTTTCCGCACATCAACGTGTGCAGCATGTCATCCTTTTCTCGTCGGTTATTATTTTGGCGTTAACGGGATTTCCTTTGCGCCATGCAGAAGAACCCTGGGCAAAACCACTATACCATTTTATGGGGGGGCCGGAACTGGCGCCGCTGATTCATCATGCTGCGGGCAGCGTTTTGTTGGCATTATTTGTCTATCACACCATTTACTGGATGGCGCTGTTTTATAAAAACCATATCGGCAAGTTAAAGCGTGAAAATCGCGTTACCCCTGTAAACATTATCAAGGAATTTTTTTCACAGGAAATGGTGCCGAATAAAAAAGACCTGATGGATATTATTCATTTATGGAAGTACCTTTTGTATTTCAGCAAACGACCCCCTCGCCATGAGAAAATGTCCTGGCGGGAAAAATTTGATTATTTTGCGCCTTACTGGGGTATTCCCATTCTCGGGCCGGCGGGGGTCGCACTTTGGTGGCGAGATGAGTTTTCACACTTCATGCCGGGAATTGTGCTTAATGCCGCCTATATCATGCATACCGATGAGGCGCTGTTAGCGGTGCTCTTCCTGTTTTTTGTACACTGGTACAACGTTCATTATGCGCCGGAAAAGTTTCCAGCGGCAACCGTCTGGCTGACAGGCTATCTAACGGAAGATGAAATGATCCATGAACATTATGCTCAATATGTCCGAGTCATGATCGAGCAGGGGTTGGAAGATCAGATTAAGCCTCAGCATTTCGGCGGGGAGGAATACGAATGGTAAAGTTTATTAAAAAAGTCATTTTTAAGCTCTATGTTATTTTCCTTATGGGTTTTACCGTCTGGTATGGTTATTTTATGTACCCCCTTATTTTTGGTTTTGAGGGTAAGGAAAAAGCAGAAGCATCATTAATGGAACTGGGTAAGGCGGGCACCGACAAAGAGCGAATGTTCGTTAAGTTGATTGCCGAAAAAGAACAGACCAAAAAAACGGATCTTGGTTATAGAGTGATTGATCAACCTTATATAGAAGGGCGTTTTCATAATATTGGTATTTCGGTTGAACCTGATAATGGCAGTATTTGTGTACGTTGTCATGGTAACGTGCCACATGACCACTCCAAGGAAATTCGCAGTTTCCTGAATATGCACGCTTTTTATCTTGGTTGTGAGTCCTGCCATATTATGCCGGGAAAAGATGCGCCGGCCTGGGAATTCCGTTGGTATAAAAAATCAACGGGCGAAGTGACAGATAACCCTGTTGCTCTGGTGGAGATCGAAGACAGTTATAAAACAGCCGAGAGCATGAGAAAATACCCCATGTACGGTAATTATGGCGCCAAGATTGCGCCGGGAAAAATTAAGAACGGAACGTTTACTTTTCTGCATGATAAAAATGATATGGCCTTTGTTAATCGTTATATTGTCGAGCAGGATCATCTGGGGCCAGAACAGAAGTCACAGATGAAACGGGTTATTCACGATTCCGTGTCTAAAAAACCTTTGCAGTGTGATCGTTGTCATCAAAAGAAATCTCCCTATTTACCCTTTGCCAAACTGGGCTATCCCCTTCGTCGGGTCAGTGAACTAACGGATACCTCAGTCGTAGGTATGATTAGAAAATATAAGGAGTTCTACATCCCTAATTTTCTTACCCCGGGAGGAATTAAAGATTAAAGTACTGAATCGCCGTCTGAAAGATCAACAGCCCCCGGATGAACATTGTTGAATTTATTTTTATGAAAAACAGGGAGAACTTATGAATAAATTTATTTCGCTCATAATGGTGGTGTGTCTAGTGTTTCTGAGTGCGTGCGCTATAGTTAAAACGGACGATATCAGAATTACTGCCGACGTTGATCCGAAGGCGAATTTTAGTGCTTATAAAACCTATGCCTGGCTGGGCTCTGCAACTGTTCTTAAAGATCCTGATGGACGTTGGAAACCGCCGAGTTTTGATGCGGATAGCGAAATAAAATATTTGATTGATCGTGAGTTGCGCAAACGGGGAATGAATGAGAGTAGCGTACAGCCCGACATGATCATTGCTTTTGCACTGGGCCTTGATATGGACGCCCTGCAGTTGAAAGTGGATCAAAAAAGCAAATTTGGAACTCTGGAGAATGTTCCAAAGGGCGCCCTGGTTATTGTTGCTGTTGATAGTAGCAGTGGATTTGTTATCTGGATTGCGGAAGCACGGGCCAATCTGCAACAGGACGTTTCCAGCGAGGAAAGCAAAAAGCGTCTGGATTATGCGATTAGCGAAATGATTGACAAAATGCCCCGTTAGCCTGATTTTTGACTGCCTTTTTTGACGTCCTGTTTTTGCAGTGAAAAGCCCGCTTTAGATACTTGTATCTGAGGCCTGAATGAGGTATCTTCCCGCCCGTATTAACGACAGGCGCGTAGCTCAGTTGGTTAGAGCACCACCTTGACATGGTGGGGGTCGTTGGTTCGAATCCAATCGCGCCTACCAGATTATTCAATAAAAACAGCCGCTTATCGCGGCTTTTTTTATGTTCGCCTCCCCCCGCTAAAATAACCCTGCTGGGGTTCTGTTATTATAGTCTGGCGGTATTTAAAATGCCGATTTGTTGATCTATGGTTGCAACCTGAGTCGTCCCTGTCGTTTAATGTAAACTTTGCCTGCGGCATCGACCTTGCCCAGCATTTGTAAAAGAGAACGAATATCTTTGCGGCTGTTGTCGCGATTCAATAGTGCGATATTCAGATCATACTGACCGTTAGCGCTAAGTTTAATGCTGCCTTCGATGCCGAGTGCGCTGTTTTTATTGGTGATATGCAGAATGCTGCCGTTATCCTCAGCTTTACTGATGATGCGTACTTCACCAATTTCCATGGTTTGCATTACGCTGATACTGGCTTTACGCCATAATATTTCACCATCTAGTTGCAGTTGTTGATTAGCGAGGTAAATCAGTTTCTGGATATCAAGGCTAATGGCGCCGTCAAGCGTTGCCGGCAGGGTGTAGGGATTCAGTGAGTCGGCGGGTATTTCGCCGCTGAAGTTACTGGCTTGCAGACTGCCGTCCAGACTAACGGCTACGTTACTTTGCAACTGCCCCAGCGGGCCGTTAATTTTTATATCCAGATCAAGCCGGCCAATGAATAAAGGCAATACATTGAGATCCCATTGGAGTTGTCCCAGCATCAGTTGATTGAGCTGTAAACTGTCTATCCGGCCTGACCAGAGTGTGCCCTGTATATATCCGGTTTGTAGTCGGACTCTATTTTGTTGAGGTACAAACTGCCAGACTTGTTGCGCCGGAATAGTGGCGAGGACAAATATCAGATAACAGATGAAGCCGTAAAGCAATAATACGAGACTGGTTCGGGAAGGACGTTTGATCAGAGCGCGGATCATTGCACGAGTAGTCATGGGGTTTGCAGGAGTATACGGCCGCTGACGATGCCGGGAGTATTGCCGCGCTCCAGAGAAATCTCATTTATCTGGATACCGTAGCGGTTATTGAGTAAATCCAGCCAGCTGATTAATAGATCAAAGGATACATTCTCCATCCATACGCGGACTTCTTTCTGACCTTCCGGCTGAACTTTTTGCAAACTTTGTTTGATTTTTTTCTGTTTAGCACTGCGTTCAATGAGTCCGAGTAAAGAGGTACTGTCTTTTATGCTGCTGTTATTGCCGATGCCACTGGCGCGAAGTTGACGCACCTCCGCCGCCTGTTTGCGAATTTCTGTCAGCGTGCGGGTTTGCGCTTTGAGTCGCAGTTCGGCGTCTTCAATTCCTGTTTTAAGCGGTTTCCAGAAGGCGAAATAAAACAGGCTAATGACAATCGTGATACTCATAATAATGAGTAGCTGTTTTTCGCGCGGGGCGAGTTGTTGCCAACGTTCTTTGATATTATTTTTCATAAATAAGCATCCGTCCCTGAACCTTGTTGTTAGTTGAATTAGCTGACTTGAGTTCAACATTCCAGGGTGTGCGACTGGACAGAGTTTGTTTGAAACGTTCCAGTGACTGTAAATCCGGTAGCTCCATTAACAATTCCATTTGTCCCTTTTGATAGCGTAAATTTGTAATCTGTAGATTTTTTTCACGTTTTGCCAGTGGCCCGATAGTAGACAGCATTTTGGCAAAGCTGGGACCCTGTTTATTAGCGCCGCGTAAACGTGATAAATGATGGCGCATCTGCGCCTGTGGGTTTACCACGCGTTTAATTTCGGGAAAGGCCTGACGGAAGGTGGCGATGATCTTTTCTTCCAGTTGCCGGTTTTTTTCCTGCAGGGAATAATACTGGATAACATTGCTGGCCACCCCGATGAGTAATAACAGTCCAAGCAATGCTGCGCTGGAGTACCAGGGGCGCAAATGCTGACCGAGGCGGCTTTGCGGCGCATATTGCCCCTGTAATAAATTAAAATCGGTGTGCTCGCTTTCCAGCGTCAGCAGGGACAGAGCGTCTTCAATTTGCGGCGTATCCATCCATTCCGCTTCACTGAGACCGGAGACGGCGACTTCAAGCGCTGACTCATCAATATTTTCACAATGAAACAGTTTGATTTTCGCCGGCGCTTTATCTCTCTGCGCCACTGCGGTTTGAATAAAGGTGATCAGGTTTTGCTGAGAGCAGACAAAACCCTGTTCTAAATCTGTACGCACCAGCGTCTGACCGGTATTGGCTTCGGAAAATACACTCCAGCTATCGTCTTCGAACGGTGGTAGCAGACTGTCAGGCAGCAGCTTCAGTACACGAATCCTGGCATCTTCCAGCGAGGACGTCCAGAGTTGCATTTTATCGTGCGCGACCACGGCGACATTGTAGAGGCCGGCTTCGACCCGGGAACCGAGCACGCAATGCAGACTCTCAACATCATCGATGAGTTCATCTTCCAGCGCATAAGGCAGAGCCTTGATCAGTTGTTTGCGACGGTTATCCGGCAGGCGGATTTGAGTCAGCAGTACATCCTCGCCGGGAACATAAACAATACAGGCTTCCCCCGCCAGATCCTCAGCGGCATGACTGAGGCTGCCGAGTTTGAGATCGGAGACGATGCGTCCGTCATTGATGCGGATCCAGCAGGCCTGTAGCGTACCCTGCTTCGGCAGGGAGAGTAAGCGAAGGTGAACCTGTGCGGCCATTAAATAACTCCCTCCGAACGCATTAGAGTTTTAATTTCACCTTTGTCATTGCGGACAAATAAACAGGTTCGATATTGTTTTAGCGCGCCAATCCCGGCCTCGGCATGGAGCAGGAAATAATTGCTGCTGACGCTGAGGCCTTCGGCGCTAATATTTTTTCCGGCGAAAGCTTTTTCGGCAAGGAAGTCTTCGACTTTTTCATAGGCTTTACTGTCACGTTTTTCGACCAGCGCCTGCACTTCATCGATGGACAGGTCATCCGCCAGTGTCATCAGTACTTCTACACCGGCGGTATTGATATTGATAGGGGTGTTGTCCGGCAGGGTGCTGATAAACGGTTCCAGTTTGTTGAATTGCTTTTGCGTCATGTCTTTAAGCAGCATTAGTTCGCTGGTGCTTTGCAATAGACGATTGGCGCTCCGGTAAGGAGGCTGTAAACTCAGATAATACCCATCTTCGGCGCCCTCAGGAAAGCGTGCTTCCTGATCAGGATCGAGCCAGTCGAGTAGTAGATTAATCAGGCCTTCATTGATTTCCAGTTGTGCGAGTAGACGTTTAAGGCGCGCCTGTTCGCGTTTGCCGGCGGCGTCGGCCTGTTGAAGATTGTTGATATTGATGCGGCCCTGCAGATCTTCGAGATAGCCGGTAACATAGCCGCCTTCCACCGGCAATGGCGGCAGACGGGTCGCCCAGGTTTCACTGTTGTCATCAGTTTCATTATCTTTACGATCTTTGGCCAGAATTTGTTGTGACCAGAGTTCAACACCGTACAGGTATTCTGAGGCCTGCCCTATAAACAGGGTGTTTTCCGTACGTCGAATATCAATGTGCTGGCGATTGGACATGGCGACGGCGGCAGTGGTGGCCAGAGTGACGACCAGTAAAACTGTAATCAGTGCGACGCCCTGATCATTATTAGTTTTATAAAAGGCTGTCATGCCGTACTCTCCGCTAATCGCAGCAAACGGGTGATGGTTCCCCAGTCGTTAAACCTGAGACTGAACTCGATGGCCAGCGGTAACAGCGAGGCGCTCGCTGCTGGGGCGTTGGCGCTATTCTGGCCACCGGAAGAAGCGCCTGTTGCGCCAGTTGTACTATTTACGGGAGGCCATTGTGTGTGCCATTCACCGTTTTTATCCAGATAGCGGAAACCGATAGACTCAATGTTGCCGCACAGGCGCGCTTTATAGGGACGGCTGTCCTGCGCCCGATCCAGCACCTGCCAGCTGTCGCGATAGAGCACATTGTCTTTAAGGTGATAGGCGGTGCGTTGCAGATGGCTGCGTTTGGCGCCCAGCGGATTGCTGTAGCCGCTGTGGGTAAATTCAATCACCGGCGTATCCAGACCGACGTTGAGAGCGGATGCGGCGAGGGCGGGTTGGTAATCACCATATTGATCACGGATGCCGCGGTCGACTATCTGACGCAGATCACGGCTAATGAACAGCACCGATTTTTGCACTTCGCTGAGGCGATCCATATTCTCTTCAAGCACGCGTCGAGTATTGAGTACGCTATCCAGTCCGGCATAAGCCATGATCGAGAGCAGGGCAAAGATGGCCATGGCGACCAGCAGTTCAAGCAGGGTAAAGCCCTTATGTCTGATTTGTGTTGGCCTGATCATCATCGTTATAAAGGTTGTCCGACAAAAGCGACCAGTGAGGCGATGGGATTTTTAAAATCGCCTCCGTCGAGAATTACATCGATATCCAGGCGCCGTAGCCGGCGATCATCGGTATTGCTGACTTTTACCCGCCAGCGCCATTCCTGTAAGGCATAATTAATATCGCCTTCGCTGCTGCCGGTGCGCGGAAAGGTTTTGTCCAACTGATATTCCGTCGCCTTGTTTTGCGCAATCCATTGCGCCAGGGTTTTTTCCTTAAGGTAAGCGGCGTTGCTGACGTAGCTGCCGCTGGCCTTGATCAGGGCGCCGAGGGTAATCGCCAGAATTGCCAGCGCCACCAGCACTTCGAGCAGGGTAAAGCCGCCTGTATTCTGTTTATGTGAATTATTCACTGTGCGTTCTCATCCGCATTGCCGCCATAAGCCTGTAGATCGTCTATTTCGAGTTTACCCATCAGGTCGCCGGTCAGGCGATAATGTATGTCGCTGTCAGGCAGGCTGACGATTAATTCAAACGGCGTCATTTCACCACTGGCATACATCAGCACTTTTCCATTGTTACTTTCTTCATCAGAGTTATCGTTTGTTTCCAGTGAAACACGGAGTCCATCCTGCAGCAGTTTTATTTCATAACTTTCATCCAGTTCTTTGGGCAGAAAAAAAGCAGGTTCAGTAACCGGCATCCATATTTTCCCCTGCGGGTCATAGCGTTCGATTGAATAGCCGTGTTTCGAAAATTTTATCGCCAGTGTCTGTTGATTGATAATGGCCTCTTCATGTGTCAGTCGTGCGATTTGTAACAGGCGACGCATGTCCTCTTCAAGTTTTTCCGACTGTGTGTCGCCAATCGAAATCACTGCAATGGTCATTACGATTCCCAGCAGTATCATCACCACCAGAATTTCGATCAGGGTGAAACCCGATTGCAGGCTAAAACCTGGTGAAGCCTGCCACCTGTTTTTCACGTAGGCGCCTATTTCAGATTCCAGTTGCCAATATCATCATCACTGGGAGTTTGATCCGGCCCCAGTGAATAAATGTCAACCGCGCCGTGTTCGCCGGGGCTGAGATACTGATAAGGATTCTGCCAGGGATCGAGCGGGACTTTTTTCAGGTAACCTTCTTCCCGATAGTGTTTTGGTTCGGGCGGGGAGGTCGGCTTTGTGGCCAGCGCCTCGATGCCCTGATCGGTCGTGGGATAGGCGTAGTTATCCAGCTTGTAAAGATCCAGCGCGGTGCTGAGTGCGCGGATATCCTGTTTGGCCTTGGCGATGCGCGCTTCATCCGGGCGGCTCATAATATTGGGCACGACCACGGCGGCGAGAATGCCGAGGATAACGATCACCACCATGATTTCAATCAGGGTGAAACCTGATTGGCGTGATATCTGTTTAGAACGTAAATTCACCTGCTTTTCTCCTGTGAAAAATATAGTTATTCTGATGTTTATTGAACCAGCTGGTTCATTTCAAAAATGGGTAAAAGAATCGCCAGTACGATAATCAGTACAATACCACCCATGGCGACAATGATTAAGGGTTCGAGCAGACCAAACAGGGTGGCGATAATCGAGTGCAGTTCACGCTCCTGACTGATGGCCGCATGCTCCAGCATTTTCTCCAGCTCGCCACTGGCTTCGCCGCCGCTGATGAGCTGAATCAGCAATGGCGGGAAATAGCCGCTTTGCTCCAGCGCCTGCGCCAGACTGGTGCCTTCCCGCACCCGCACCGTAGCCTGTTCGACTGACTGGCGCATGGGAATATTGGTGAGCACCTGGGCGGAAATATGCAGAGCATCGAGCAGAGGAACATTACTGGCGCTGAGAATACTCAGGGTGCGCGCCATGCGCGCAGTATTCATGCCCTGTATCAGGCGACCGACGACCGGAATGTGCAGCACCAGTCGATGAATGCGCAGGCGGAACTCTTCTTTTTTCATCAGCCAGCTGAACAGAAAAACAAGAAAGCCGATGAAGATGATCATATAAAAAAAGTTAGCGCGCAGGAAATCACTGGTGGCGATCAGGGCGCGGGTCAGCCAGGGCAGGGTCTGGCCGGTATTTTCGAACACCTGCACCACTTCAGGCACCACAAAGGCGAGCAGGGCGCTGACCACCGCAATCGCCATGACCGTTAAGATAACGGGATAAAGCAAAGCCATTTGCACTTTCTGGCGCATTTGCTGGCGGTTTTCGGTGTATTCGGCCAGTCGTTCCAGCACCAGATCAAGATGTCCCGAATGTTCGCCGGCGCGCACCGTAGCGATATAAAGATTGTCGAAAACATTTGGGAAATTTGAAAATGCATCAGCCAGCGTGTGACCTTCCAGCACCTGCGCCCGAATCGCCATAAGCAGGCTTTTCATACGGGGTTTGTCGGTTTGGCGGCCCACGGTCGCCAGCGCATCCGCCAGTGGCGTGCCGGTGCGTGAGAGGGTGGCCAGTTGCCGAGTCATCAGCGCCAGCGCCATGACGCTGACGCCGCCACCGGCGCTGTTGCTCGCGCCTTTTTGCTGTTTGTCCCGTCTGGCGGCTTCTTCGACTTTAAGGGGGATCAGATTCTGTTCACGCAATTGCTGGCGGATCTGGCGCGAACTGTCGCCTTCCATGATGCCTTTTTTTTCTGCGCCTTTGGCGTTTAAGGCGGTGTATTCAAACGCACCCATCAGTCATCCACTCCGGCTATTTTTCCTGGGTGACGCGCAGCACTTCTTCCATACTGGTTTCACCCAGCAGAATACGGCGCAGGCCATCAGTGAAGATACCGGGACGAGACTGGCGGACATGGGCTTCCATTTCCTGCTCACCCATGCCGTCATGAATCATACTGCGCAGAGTATTGTCGATCACGATTAATTCGTAAATGCCGGTTCGGCCACGGTAGCCCAGTTGATTGCAATGCTCACAGCCTTTGGCCCGATAAAGTTCGGGCGGGATGTCGGGATTAAAGCCCAGCGCCTCACATTCAGCTTCGCTGGCGGTATAGGCAATCTTGCAGTGGTTACAGAGGCTGCGCACCAGTCGTTGAGCCATAATGCCTTCGAGACTGGAGGAGAGCAGGAAGGGCTCCACACCCATATCGCGCAGGCGGGTAATCGCGCCAATAGCGGTGTTGGTGTGCAGGGTGGAAAAAACCATGTGGCCGGTGAGACTGGCCTGCACCGCGATTTCCACGGTTTCCAGATCACGGATTTCACCGACCATGACCACGTCCGGATCCTGACGCAAAATGGCGCGCAGTCCGCGTGCGAAGGTGAGATCCACTTTGGGGTTGACCTGAGTCTGGCCGATGCCATCGAGATAATACTCGATCGGTTCTTCGACGGTCATAATATTGCGGCTCTTGTTATTGAGCCGGTTAAGCACCGCGTAAAGGGTGGTGGTTTTACCCGAGCCGGTAGGGCCGGTAACCAGAAAAATACCGTGGGGTCGATGAATGATATCATCCAGCAGCTGATGAGAAATTTCATCCAGTCCCAGATGATCCATGTCCAGACGTTCGGCCTGTTTGTCGAGAATACGCATGACCACGCGCTCACCCTGACCCGAAGGCAGGGTGGAAACACGCACATCCACAGCGCGTCCGGCAATACGCAAAGAGATGCGGCCATCCTGCGGCAGACGTTTTTCGGCGATATCCAGTTTCGCCATCACCTTGATGCGCGAAACGATTAACGGAGCCAGCACGCGTTTCGGTTGCAGCACTTCACGCAGTACGCCATCCACGCGGAAACGCACCACCAGACGTGACTCAAAAGGCTCAACGTGAATATCCGATGCGTTTTCCTTGATCGCCTGAGTGAGCAGGGCATTGATTAAACGAATGATGGGCGCTTCATCTTCATTTTCGATTAGATCTTCCGGTTCGGCCAACGCCTGAGCGACGCTGTCCAGATCCAGTTCATCGCCCAGACCTTCAACGGATTCCATGGTTTGATTGGATTGATCTTCATAAGACTGTTGCAGACAGGCGTCAAACTCATTGTCATCGACCTGACGCAATTGCAGCGGCAAACTGTAATGACGTTGCAATTCGATCAATGCGTGATGATCAACGGTGCTGCGGTAAACGACATCCAGTTCATTTTCGCTAACGCCGGTAACCAGCAAGCCGTGCCGTTTGGCAAAAGAAAAGGGCACAGCATCGGTCGTTTTTGTCCTGACCTGAGGAGATTCATCCGCCACGGCTTAGTTTACTCCGGGGGGACGAGCGATATTTAAATCGAGGATACTGTCTGCAGGCACATAGCGAGGAGGTAGGGGTTTGATATTGCCCCTCTCCGGCATCAGTGGGATTTCCTTGTCGCTCAACAGGCTAAGGCCTTTACGACTTAACTGTACTTGCCGACTGCGCACATAGTTATATTTTTCATTGGTGTAATAATCGAGTACTTCTGCTGTTTGCAATATAGTAGGGTGCAGAAACACCATCAGGTTGGTTTTCATCTTTTGTTGTTTTTTGTATTTGAACATCCAGCCCAGAATGGGGATGTCACCGAGTCCCGGCACTTTTTGTTCTGTTTCACGCAGGGCGTCTTCAATCAGTCCGCCAAGTACGACCATTTGATTATCATTGACCATGACGCTGGTTTTGATCGAGCGTTTATTGGTAATCAGATCGGCGCTGCCTTCGACGCTGGCGGCAAGACTGGAAACCTCCTGGACAATGTCCAGTTTAATCGTGTTTCCTTCGTTGATTTGTGGTTTGATTTTCAGGGTCAAACCAACATCCTGGCGTTGAATCGTCTGGAAAGGATTACCTGGAGTTGAGCTGCCCGCACCGGTACTGGTATAGGAGCCGGTGACAAAGGGGATGTTTTGTCCGACGACAATTTCAGCTTCCTCATTGTCCATGGTAACCAGAGTCGGGGTAGAGAGAATATTGGTTGAAGCATCGCCGGCCAGTGCGCGAATCAATGCGCCGACGCTTAATACGTTATCGGTGATGCTCCCCAGACCGATGCTTAGGCCGTCAAGTCCCCCTGAAGGTGGGGAATCAAGTGAAGCGCCGTTTACGCCCAGTAGACTGCTGCCGACGCTAAAATTAAGCAGACCGATGGGGCCGCTTCTGCCGCCGGATGTTCCATCGGCGGCCCACTGTACGCCAAACTCGGAGGCCTTCTGGTAAGAGAGTTCGGCAATAATGGATTCTACAATGACCTGCGCGCGTTTGATGTCCAGTTTGCTGACGACATTGCGCAGTGAACGAAATACGCCGGGCGGGGCATTGATAACCAGCGCGTTGCTGCCTTCATCCGCTTGAATGCTGATATTTGTTTGCCGTTGTACGACGGCCTTACCTTTGCCACGCGGGCTGCGCAACGATTTACTGACTCCGGTGAGCACCGGAACAAGATCTTTAGCTTTTGCATAACGCAAATAAATAACATGCGCATCACCGCCGATATCGACCGGGATATCCATGTGCGAAATAATCGCGCGCAGATGAAGACGGGCGCTGCGATCGCCGCCAAGTAAGATACTATTGGTGCGATCATCGGCGACGATAGTCTGGGTGGATTTCTTTTTGGGATCAGGGCGGTTAAGTTGATTGATGAGTCTAACCAGTTCCGAGGCGGTTGCGTGTTGAAGGGGAATCACTTCAATTTCATCATTTACAGCCAGATCGATGCGGCGGATGATCTGCGAAAGCCGAGAAATATTGGCGGCGCTGTCTGAGATAATAATAACATTGGAGGCGGGATAAGCGGCAAGGTGGCCGCGTTGTGGCACCAGTGGACGCAGGATCGGCACCAGTTGCGCGGCATCGACATTCTTTATTTTTATTACCTGGGTGACAATGCCATCGCCATCTTCAAAGCGGGAGTTGTTTACATTGGGAATGCTGTCCTGTTTGGCATTGACCTCGGGAACAATTTTGATCACCGATTCGCCGGGAATGGCGGCATAGCCGTGAACTTTAAGCACGGAAAGAAAAACCTTGTAGACTTCATCCTTGCTCATGGATTGATGGGTAATGACTGTGACTTTGCCTTTGACTCGGGGATCAACAATAAAATTCTTATTGGTTAGTTTGGCGACGGCATTGATAACTGCATTGATATCGGTATCGGAGAAATTCAGCGTCATTCTGTCTTCCGCCAGCACATTGCTATTAATAATAAGTAACAGGGCCGTAAGCGACAGCAGTTGTCTTATCTGTGTAGAAAAATGTTGTAAAAAATACTTCATTAGTAAAAAACAGCTCTTTAATTTGTTTGGCGAGTCAGCATGCTTGTGTGTTAGTACCTAGTCGAACCGTACAGTAATATCTTTAGTTTGTCCGTTGCGGCGCAGGCTGAGAGTAAGTTCGCTCATGTTGCCAATGTCACCCATCATTTCCATCAGTTGCGCGGTATCGGTGACGGCAGTGCCATTGATGGCGGTGATAATGTCCTGAGGTTGCAGACCCAGATCTTTCATTAGTGCGCGATCATTATGGCTAAAACGATAACCTTCGATACGACCGTTTTTCATGACGGGTGAAATACGAATTTGTTTCCAGAGTGATTGCGGATCTTTTTTATAAGTTTTTTTGAATTGGCTGATGCGGCTGGATTGATGTAGCTCACCCGCGCCGGGCAGGGCCGGGCTGCGGCTACTGACTTTTATGTTGGCCTGTTTACGAATTAAACGCAGGGTTTCAAATTTTCCATTACGTGAAAGGATAACCCGATCCGCGTAAATCTCATGCAGCAAAACGCCATTGGGCAGGCTGTCGCCCTGTCGATAGGTTTTATCTTTGCCATTTTTTTCAGAAATAATAGCGAGTGATAATTCTGGATTCTCGGAAGCAAACACGCCATGCAAGGTGAGTCTTAAATGCGTGTCAGGAGCCTTGATCGGCCCGCTTGTTTTTTTGCTTGCGCTGCTTTTGCTTTCGCCAAGAAGGTGCAAGACAACAACATTGGCCATGGATGGCTTTTCAATGCGTTTGCTTGTATTTAGTGGCATTGCCGTTGCAGTTTTTGTATCTGTCTCAGAAGCCGGGAGTAGTCGCCAGGTAAGATCCGCCACTAGCCATGCCATCAATGTGATGAGCAGCAGGTTGACGATCAGCGCCATGCGACGACTTGTTTCCGGCGATTGAAAAGCCGCCAGCAAATGCTGGATCAGCGGACTTTCAGAGACGGATACCAATCGAGATGACGTTGCTGCCGGCACTTCTTAGTTTCTCCTGCGTGTTGTTCGAGTGTTCTGAAACGGGCTTAATTTAGGCATTGTTGAATTCAATTTTATGTTTAATTAAATAATAC
>WFVC01000153.1 GCA_015491815.1 Gammaproteobacteria bacterium
TGAGTGGTGCAGTGCTGGCGGACATTGAAGAAAACAGTCGACTCCACGGTCGTGTGCAGGGTGTACTGATTGCCGATATCGAAATGGGCAGCCCGGCCTCCCGCGCCGGTCTGCGCAAGGGCGATGTGATCACTTCGCTCAACCGTAAGCCCGTGCGTTCACTGCAGGAGCTGAAGCAGGCTTCACTCACAAACCGCAGCCTGCTACTGAACATTCGCCGCGGCAATGCGGCCCTGTTCCTGTATCTCCAGTAAGCATCTGCAATAAACCAGAATGGCGTGAAAGCCACTTGCGCCTATCGAATATTTCGATAGGCGCTAAACATTTTGTGATTGAACAAAAATCAACCGCGACGGGATCTCCTGCAAATTTAGCAACTTACATCACCGCAATTCCTGAGCGTTTTAATCAGATAAAATCAACTTATAGCAATCAATGTAATACTATGGTTTTTAAGGGATAAATGCCTTTATTTTGCCTGCAAAAGTCGATAAGTTATCGTCCCCCGGAATGAGTGTATCCGGTGGACGATCAGCGATATATTTTTTTGTTTGCACAACCTCCCGGCCAGAGGTTTTTCCAGGTTCGATTTTACCGGGGTAAACAGAGTTCAAATGGCCATTATCGCAGGATCAAAACATCTTCATCGCACTGGCTGGCGACAGCGGGTGTTTTAATGGAGCACTTTTAGTTAACTAAAACCTCAACCTTTTAAAGGAGTCTACAATGCCTACATTTGTGCGTACTGAAAAGTGCGATGGCTGTAAAGGCCAGGACAAAACCGCGTGCATGTACATCTGCCCGCACGATCTTATGAAACTGGATAAAGACGGTTCTGATACTGGTCATGCCATGAAGGCCTATAACCAGGAACCCGAGCAGTGCTGGGAATGTTACAGCTGCGTCAAAATCTGCCCTCAACAAGCTATCGAAGCCCGTCACTATGCTGACGTTGTGCCTCTGGGCGGCTCTGTACAGCCTCTGCGCGGTACGGACTCCATTATGTGGACCATCAAGTTCCGTAACGGCACCATGAAGCGCTTCAAGTTCCCGATTCGCACCACCCCTGAAGGTTCCATCGATCCTTATGCCGGTAAGCCTGAAGCGGATATGAGCAAGATCGAAGAACCCGGTTTCTTCGTACAGAACAACGGCTACCGTGCTGGCGATCCCAGTGAGCTGATCTGTAAGTAAACTGATTTGTAAATTAAGTTTTATTATTAAGAGGATATAAACATGGCAGGAGAATTTGGTAATCCTGAAGTCATCGAAGAATCAGTAGACATCCTACTGATTGGCGGCGGCATGGCCTGTTGCGGCGCCGGCTACGAAATCATGCGCTGGTTGGATGCTGCTAAAAAAGACGGTCACGACTTCAGCGTCAAGCTGGTTGATAAAGCCGCGATGGATCGTTCCGGTGCGGTTGCACAGGGTCTGTCCGCTATTAACACTTATATCGGTTCTGAGCAGGATCCAGCCGATTACGCCCGTATGGTTTCCAACGATCTGATGGGCATCACCCGTGACGATCTGGCCTACGATCTTGGCCGTCACGTTGACGAATCCGTACATCTGTTCGAAGAATGGGGTCTGCCCATCTGGAAGACCGATGAAAACGGCGAACGTTTCGACGGTTCCAAAGGTATGACACCACTGGCCGAAGGCGGCAAACCTGTGCGCTCCGGTAAATGGCAGATCATGATCAACGGCGAATCCTACAAATGGATCGTGGCTGAAGCGGCTAAAAAAGCGCTGGGTATGGAAAACATCGAAGAGCGTATCTTCATCGTTAAACTGATCAACGACAAGAACGACCCCAGCCGCATCGCCGGCGCCGTTGGTTTCTCTACTCGTAACCACACCGTTCACGTTTATACTGCCAAAGCCATTCTGCTGGCCGCCGGTGGTTGCGTAAACATCTTCCGTCCCCGCTCTGTGGGTGAAGGTACAGGTCGTGCGTGGTATCCCGTATGGAATGCCGGTTCTACCTATTCGATGGCGGCTGAAGCCGGCGCCGAACTGACCCTGATGGAAAACCGCTTCGTACCGACTCGTTTCAAAGACGGTTACGGTCCGGTTGGCGCATGGTTCCTGCTGTTCAAGGCCAAGGCCACCAACGCCTTTGGTGAAGTCTACATGGATCGCAACAAGGAAATGCTGGACGACTATCCTCCTTATGGTCAGGCCGCCGTTCCTGCTTCCTGCCTACGTAACCACCTGATGCTGAAGGAAATGAAAGAAGGTCGTGGTCCTATCTATATGGATACCGTGACGGCTCTGGCTAACCTGCGCGAAACCCTGTCCCCACGCGAAGTGAAGCATCTGGAAGCGGAAGCCTGGGAAGATTTCCTGGATATGTGTGTTGGCCAGTGTGGTATCTGGGTTGGCGAAAACATCGAACCAGAGAAGAAAAACTCTGAACTGATGCCGACCGAACCCTACCTGTTGGGCTCACACTCCGGTTGCTGTGGCATCTGGACTTCCGGTCCCACCGATGTTGGCGCACCGACTGATGAAACCGAAGCCGGCGTTCCCGAGCACCTGCCGAAGGGCTGGAACTGGGGCTACCGTGGCATGACTACTGTTAACGGTCTGTTCACTGCCGGTGACGGCGTGGGCGCTTCCGGTCACAAGTTCTCTTCCGGTTCACATGCCGAAGGTCGTCTGGCGGCTAAAGCCATGGTCAAGTACTGCATCGATAACAAGGACTTTACGCCTGAACTCGATACTCCTGTAGACCAGCTGGTTGAAGAAATCTACAAGCCGGTTCGCACCTACCTGGAGCATAAAGACTACACCACAGCCATCGACGTTAACCCGAACTACATTACGCCTAAAATGCTGCAGTTCCGTTTGCAGAAAATTATGGATGAGTATGTAGCCGGTGTTGCGACTTACTACACAACTAACGCAGAAATGATGAAAGTGGCTGGCGAGAAGATCGACGAGCTTAAGATCGACGCTATGAAAATGCGTGCTAAAGACCTTCACGAATTACTTCGTGCATGGGAAAACTATCACCGCATTCTGACAGCGGAAGCTCATCTGAAGCACATCGAGTTCCGTCAGGAATCACGTTACCCGGGTTTCTACTACCGTTCTGACAAGAACTTCGTAGATGAAGAAAACTGGAAGTGCTTCGTAAACTCCATCTATGACAAGAACACCAAACAGTGGACCTGCTTCAAGCGCGCTCACAAGGATCTGGTCGACAAGTCCAAACTGTTCAAATAAGAACAGCCGATGGAATGAGACAGGCTTTTTAAGCCTGTCTCAACAAAAAAACCGGAGTCGAGAGGCTCCGGTTTTTTTATGTGCGGCTAAAGCCGCACCTACAAAACACTCAAACTCGTCCCCTCCCGTAAATTAAGGTATAATGCCGGGTTCCCGTTAGCAATTTAAAGAGAATTTTCATTCTCGGAGTAAGGTCATGAGTGACAATCAATTTGATGAGATCCCCTTTAGCAGTCCGGTTCAGCCTAATCAGCTCGAGCTGGATACCAAATTCTGTTTCAACTGCTATCCCGGCATCTCCTGTTTCAACGCCTGCTGCAAACAGGCTGATATTACCCTCGCCCCCTATGACATCATTCGCCTGAAAAACCATCTGGGCATGAGTTCCAGCGAGTTTCTGAAAAAACACACCGTGCCTTTCGAAATGGACGCCCATGGCATGCCGGGCGTGAAAATGCGCACCACTGACGATGATCCCGTATGTCTGTTCATGGACGAGGAAAAAGGCTGTACTGTTTACGAAGATCGCCCTTCCGCCTGCCGTTATTATCCCATCGCCCTGCTCGCCTCACGCCGGGCCGATGAATACCACGACGAGCAACATTATGCCCATGTACAGGAAGATCACTGCATGGGTCACAAGGAAGATCGTGAACTGACCGTCGCGGAGTATCGCCAGGAACAGAAGGTCGAAGAATTTGATGAACTCAATCGTAGTTTCTATCAACTTATCCTGAAAAAGAAGTCGTCCGGCCCGGCCGTCGGCAAACCCTCGCCCACCAGCTTTCAGCTGTTTTTCATGGTCTGCTATGACAGCGACCGTTTCCGTGAGTTTCTGAATGCGCCGAATTTCCGCAAAGTTTATGATCTGACGGATGAAGAATTTGAGCAGATCAACAAGGACGATGTGGAACGTCTGAAATTCGGTTACCGTCTGCTGAAACAGGTTCTGTTCGGCGAGAACAGCATCCCACTGGTCAAGGACGCCTATGAAAAACGCATGGCCGAACGCGCTGAAATTCTTAAGGCTCGTCAGGAAGCAGAAGCCGCCTATGCGCGCGCCAAAGATCAGGAACCCTTCGAAAAGTATATCGACGACTGACAAAGACAGCGGGGACAGATGTCCCCGCCTGTTTTTTATTTATACAGACCACGCTGGCTGGCGCGCTGATATTGTTCCAGTTGTTTCATCACCAGTCCCATCGCCTCCGAATAGGGCACCGTGCCCTGTTCACGAATCAACGCCTGTCCTTCCCGGCTCAGGGCATATCTAATAAAATCATGCACCTTCTGATCGCGGTTGCTTTTTTCAATCACCAGATAAAGCGGACGATACAGGGCGTAATGGCCGTTTTTGATATTTTCATAATCCGGATATTTGCCATCCAGCTTCAATATTTTTACATCACGCCGCTTGGCGCTGCTGATTCCCGTTACACCGATGCCATTCGGATTTTTCAGCACGCCTTTTTCAAGCGGGCCGGATGATTTCACCGTATATTTAGCGACAAACTCCTGATCGAAATTAGCAAACACCAGTTCGCGCAGGGTGCGTCCCACCCCCGAAAACTTACCCTTGCGAATATACAGTTCTATTGGCGCATCGACCCCGCCCAGTATTTTCCAGTTTTTGATTTTGCCGAGATAAATTCCCTGCAGCTGTTCAAAGCTGATCTCTGTAATCGGATTGTTTTTATTAACAATCACCACCAGCGCATCCCAGGCCACCGGGATCTGATAAGCGTCGGCTTCCAGTTTATTGCCTTCAATCGTCATCCGGCAGGCGCCGCCAATATCTATCTTGCCCGCTGCGGCATCACGGATACCCCGGGTCGCCCCACCGCCTTTTATATCCACCTTGATACCCGTTTTTTTTGTATAGGCTTTAGCCAGTTCCGTCATAAAGGCTTTCTTGGTAATACCGCAGCCCGCCCAGTGCAATTCTTTAGTCGTTTTTACCTGCGCCTGCAAACCCGCGACGCCTGAACTGAGCAGGAAACCCAGCAATAAAAATAGTATTTTCTCTCGTCTCATAGTCAATTCCTTTTTTTCATCCGATATTAAACAATAAATCCTGACTGCTCGGCTTCTATATCGACATATCCTGAAAGAAAATAAGAAAATAGTGTGAAATTATGGACAAATTATGGCGCCGGGGTCTCTGCTGATTTCGACACATTCTGATTCGCCGCACGCATTTGTGCGATGATCTCATCGGTAATATCAACCTCCGCATCGTACCAGAGCGTATCGGCATTCAATAATTTGACAACTTTGCCACCCTGCTTTTTGGCAATCGGTACGGCTACCGATTTAACCTCATCCCGAAAACGGGAGAGCAAGTCACTTCGCAACATCGCCATTTTCTGTTGCGCCGCGCGCTGTTCATTGCGGAAACGTTGTTGCGCTTCATTATTCAATTGCTGCAAACGTTGCCTGTCCTTTTTCGAGGGTTTCTTCCCCAGACGTTTTGTTTCCTTATCGACCTGTGCGCGCAGGTTTTCCGCAATCTTTGCCAGCTGGGCCTGCAGTTGTTGTTCATTGTTTTTGAGCTCCTGATCCATCGCCACATCACGCCCCAGCGCCTTGGCCACCGCCCCCATGTCAATCACCAGTTCCGGCGGCGATTGATCCATGACATTTTTCAGCGGCTCACAACCGCCAATCAAAAACACAATTCCCACTAATAAAGCAATACGAATTATCATCATCGACACCTGAATATTTTAGTCAGAAAAAAAGGCGGCCCGTTGGCCGCCTTCGTGATATTACGGACTAAAGCCCGATTATGCCAGCTTGCGCCGGCGACCCAGTCCCAGCAGCGCCAACAGGCCTGAACCAAACAGCCACACGGCAGCGGGAACGGGAACGGCGGAAACTACGCTCAAGCGTAATACATCCGTCGTACCGATTTCATCAGCAAATAAATCAAGTTGCCACGCAAGACCATTGCCAAGGCCGGCCAGTAAAAATGAATCAAAATCACCCAAAATTGACTCTGCCATGAGGATATCAAAACTGTCATTCAGCGCGGGTGCAAACACGCCGGCGCCGGAATCAGACAGACTCACATCCAGAGTTCCTCCCAGACTGGCGGTTCCGGCTATATCCAGCACATCATATTGGCCATCCAGCAGGCCGCCAATCTCTATTAACAAAACGCCATCCGCATTTTGCGTATAGTCGCCATTGATAGTCAGAGTACCCAGCGCACCGGGCCATTCTCCCGGCTCTACCTGACCACTGTTGGAAAGGTTGGCGGTGATATTGCCTTTACCGGAAAGAGCCGCGCCTGTATTCAGAACAACATTGGTTGCCGACAGATCGCCGTTGATCTGGATCCGAGCCGTGTTCTGTACGACGACATCGTTGACCACCTGAAATGTACCCCTGAGGAAACCGGTGTCTGTCTGTATCGTACCTCTCGCACCCACGAAGCCACCGTTGATCAGCATCGAGTCGGCGCTAAACTGTGAATAGTTATCCAGTGCGCCTCCATCCTGAGTATAGCTTCCGTTGACTGCAATCGAACCATAGTTGTAAACGTTGGCATTGACACTGATAGCTGTTGTATTAACCTGCCCCTCGTTTAACAGGTAGTCGATATCCAGTTGACCACCTGCGGTGTTGTCGATAAGCCCCATATTTCTGCCGTTCATAATGATGCGGCCCGTCGAGGTATTGGTTATGGATCCGTACATTTTGCCTTGCAGTGACACATAACCGCTATTGTTCAGATTCCAGTTGATGCCGCCATCCCTGATGTAATAGTACTCATTATATTGCTGCCTGACAGTAATGCTACCGTTATTCTGTAACACGCCATTGATGTCAACACGGTAGCCATCATTATTGATAGACATGGAAGCGGCACTGTCAACCGTCATGTTACTCGTTACTGTGATCGAACCATTCCCATCAGTATGCAAATTCGAATAATTATCGACAACTACGGTATTACCGGACAGTCCCTCTATTTGTACCGAACCGGATTCCGAGCGAACGCCACCGGCAGTAAGATTGTCAACAAACAGTGCTGTACTACCCGCCGTATTTATGATGTCGCCACCAAACCCCGCAGCCCTTAGCGTGGTGGTTCCGCTGTTGTACAAGGTTCCGCCAAAGTAACGGTTGGCATCGACAATACTGATATCGGCGCTACCCGCAATCGTCAGCGTGCCACGAAAGCCGACAAGGCCGCCAGCATTGGTGGCATCACCCAGCGTTGCATTCTCCAGGCTGCTGCCTGCCTCAACGTTAACAGTAGCCGTATTGCTGCTGCTGTTGAAATTGATGACGCGACCACCACGCTGATTCAGCGCCGAGAAATCATTGCTGCTATTAAACTGAATACTGCCTGGACCAGCCACATCCAGCAACGCACCCGTTGTGACGCCGTTAAACTGAACGCCCCGGTCGGCCAGAATGGTGCGCAACATACCGCCATTGATGATCTCAACGTCGGTGTCGATGCCGATATAGCTGCTGTTGGTATAGTAGTAGTCGGTGCTCGGCCAGAATATCATGCCGCCTTCGCCAACCGTCAGTTTGCCGGTGCCGGAAAGAACCACACTGTCGCCGGTGGCCGCTCCGAGAATCATACCGCGCACACTGCGATCCGCCGTCAGCACACCATCCGCCGATTGATCGATACGCACCAACTGGGTCGAAGTTGCTGCATTGATATCAATATTATCAACCTGTGCAGCCACGATTTCACCCTGCACATATTCCGCGAATCCTGGTAAATCGATTGTGGTGGTATCAGTGGCGCCAGCATTTACAGGGATAGATACATATCCTGCCGTGGTGAAAACAGACTTCAACAAGCGATCCGAACTGTCGCCATCAATACTGTCAGCCAGCACCCGGCCACCGGCATCGGTTTCCACCATCAACAGATTGCCGTTATTCGCCTCGATGTTGCCGACCGAAAGGGTGGCCGTTCCATTAGCGCCACTATAGGCTTCCAGCTTACCGGAACCATTGGCCGTTGAAATATTACCGACACGTTCAAAAGCATTGCCCGAAAAATTACTGCCGTTCAATGACAAACGCCCTGCACCCTCGAAACCAATCGACATACTGTCATTCAGTCGGTCGATATTGTTCACGCCATTGGCGTCATCCTGTGATACCTCCACGCCCGACCAGATTTTCATATCCGCGCTATTCGTGATCGCGCCATCATTGATAAAGTTCAAGGAACCTGTGCCACGATCAAACTCAGTCATCAATGGCTCTCGCCCTGATATACGGTCGTTTTTACCCACCGTAGTTGTGCCCGAATAACTTTTCGCACCCGACAGTTCGACATACTCTACGGTTAGATTGGTCGCGGCCACACCGTCAACAATATCGCCATAGACTGTCGAACCGCGCAAGGTAAGATTCGGCGCGCTCAGGTCGCCTTCAAACTGGCCAATAGCCAGATTCATTTCATTCTCACTGATCAGAGTGGCCTGAACCGGATCCGGCCCTGCGGCAAAGGCAATACGATCTTGCGCATGAATCACACCATTACCGTACAAACGCAGAACACCGTAGCGCGGAGTAACCAGGTTGTTTACATTCTGGTAGGTTGAGCCGATATTCAGACTTCCATTCGCAGCACTGCTGTCGAAACCACTCCAGCCATTTTGAGGCATCCAGTAAACATCCGCTCCCTGGAAAACATTGTCCACTGTCAGACCGAGATTGATTTGCGCCAGATTGACTTCATTGACTGTCTGTTGGGCATTGATATTCAAGCCCGCTACCAGACCGTCGCCACCGTCAATGGTCAGATTATTACGTGTTCCGGTATTGGCGAGGATCTGGCCGTTCAGATTATTACCGGCGCCGGTGACATAGACATAGGTATCATTTTTAGAGGCTCCGGTACTGATGTTGCCATTGATGCTGCCATTGTCGGAAAAAAGCAGTCGCCCGCTCTCAAGCACGAGATCGCCACCAAGACCCAGCGTTACACCAGAATCCATTGCCAGTGAATTGACGGTTTTGGCGCCTGCAAGGTTTTCATTTGCTGTCAGGAACACATTATCAGCGCCGTTTTGCGCGCCGGTCAGCGAATTTTGCGTGGTGGCTGAGACAAAGCCATAGCTTCCATCACTGCCATCCACATCGTAGGCAACGAACTCCTTGCCGTTCAACACCACCTGATCGATGATTTGCGGCGCCGCTGACGGACTCAAGGTGGATGTGTTTACACCATTGATGGACGTCGCCGTCATACGCACGCCGGTCGCACTGCCCAGTAAGGCCGGGTCAACCGTGATATTCAACAAATTTGATTCCGAACGTTTGGAGGTGTAGTAGCTTCGGTTAAGCCCCCAGTCCAGCCCGGTATAAGTATCCAGCGATGGACCTTCGGACGCATTCAGGGAAGTCTGGAGGTTGCTGTCGACATAGGTGGTAAAACTGTTGATATCCAGCAGCAGTGGCGCACCTGTGTATTGAAAATTCAACGTGGCGACTGATGCGGCGAGTGAGCCCAGAGTCACTGGGTCTTCCACAATCAATGAGGCGAGACTGGTGTCAGATGATATCGTTAACACATCAGACCCCCTCAGGTAGTCAGCCTGAGCATCATGAATACCCACAAAGCTTACCGTCAGTGTAAAAATACCAATGGACATCAAACCTGCAGATTGTTGCTTTTTCATTCTATCCTCACCTATTTTTTATTTTATTAAACGTGGCTTATCCAACATCGTGTTACAAATTTTGTCAGCAATCCTGAAATCGCGACAACTTCTCCACCGACAGCAAAAGCAATCGGCCGGCGTCAATGCACAAACGCTGGAAAATTCAGCGTCCGCCCAAAAGTGTATTGCCGGGTAAATTATTAGCGGGAAGGAACAGATTAATTTTGGAATACCCACAGCAAGCAGCAGGGTGTCGTTTCATTAAAAACAACGAACAATTAATCCTGGGAAATCAGATATCAGCACCAAAACGCAGTATATTATTTTTTATTTCCTGTAAGTTATTGTTTTTATTCTGGTAATTAAAGCGTTGTTATTCCAGACTTATTCTAAGTTTAAAACATTATAATTAATGTTTAAACTTTAGCCATATGACCTTAGTAATAGTAGTTACGTATCATCTTGCTCAATAGTTATCCAGACTTATCCGCCATCTTGCCTCACCTTTTTGAC
>WFVC01000154.1 GCA_015491815.1 Gammaproteobacteria bacterium
CTTACCTGTTCTACCCCTTTTTACATCTTGTAAGGGTTCTTTACCAAATTGCGAGCAAATAGGATTACGACAGGTATTTACCTGTAGACCGTTTATAGATGGCGGAATTCTGCTTGGAATTATAGGCTTTGAATTTGTAACCTTTTGTTTTTTCAATAAAAAACTCTCCGGCGCGATCGTTTCACTGGAGAGTTATATACCACTCGGTTCAGTTAAGCGTCAACAGATTAATTGAACGCCTAGGGTAAATATTACCCCGGTTTTTAATTACGCCACTTGCGTATCAGACGTATCAGGCTGCGCTGGCGCGCCGATCAGACTTGCTGAAACGGAAGCCTTCGCTGTCTGCATCGACCACCACCACATCACCCGGCAGGAACTTGCCTGACAGGATCTCCTGCGCCAGGCTGTTTTCGATCTCCTGCTGGATGGCGCGTTTCAGTGGCCGCGCGCCATAGACCGGATCGAAGCCTGCTTCGGCGATTCTGTCCAGCGCGGCATCGGTGATTTCGATATCCATCTGCCGGCTGCGCAGGCGTTCGTGCAGATAATCGAACTGAATCGCGGCAATCGAACGGATCTGCTCCTTACCCAGCGGATGGAAGACCACCAGTTCGTCAACGCGGTTAATGAACTCGGGCCGGAAATGCTGGCCGACGATCTCCATGACCGCTGACTTCATGGCGTCATAATTATTCTCACCGCTCATTTCCTGAATCTGCTGTGAACCCAGATTCGAGGTCATCACGATCACCGTATTGCGGAAATCCACCGTGCGCCCCTGACCGTCGGTCAGACGCCCATCATCCAGCACCTGCAACAAAATATTGAACACATCGGGATGGGCTTTTTCCACCTCATCCAGCAGGATCACGGAATAGGGTTTGCGTCGCACCGCTTCGGTTAAATAACCGCCTTCCTCATAACCGACATAGCCGGGAGGCGCGCCAACCAGACGCGCGACCGAATGTTTTTCCATGAATTCGGACATGTCGATACGCACCATCGCGTCTTCGGTGTCGAACAGGAATTCGGCCAGCGCCTTGGTCAGCTCGGTCTTGCCCACCCCGGTCGGGCCGAGGAACAGGAAAGAACCGTTGGGTCGATCAGGATCAGACAGTCCTGCACGTGAACGACGAATGGCGTCGGATACCGCCTTGACCGCTTCGTCCTGACCGACCACACGGGTGTGCAGCGCCTCTTCCATGCGCAGCAATTTGTCACGCTCGCCTTCGAGCATTTTCGATACCGGAATACCGGTCCACTTGGAAACAACTTCGGCGATTTCCTCTTCGCCCACGGCGCTGCGCAACAGGGTGGTTTCCTGCATTTCCGCCTGCGCCGCCATATCCAGTTGTTTTTCCAGATCCGGAATACGGCCGTACTGGAGTTCAGACATGCGCGCGAGATCGCCGGCGCGACGTGCGGTTTCCAGTTCCAGCCTTGCCCGCTCCAGTTCTTCCTTGATGTGCTGGCTGCCCTGCACCGCGGCTTTTTCAGTATTCCAGATTTCTTCCAGCTCGCTGTATTCACGTTCCAGTGAACTGATTTCATCTTCCAGTTTTTTCAAACGTTCTTTGGACGCCTTGTCGCTTTCCTTTTTCAACGCTTCGCGTTCAATCTTTAACTGAATTAACTTGCGATCGAGTTTGTCCATCGACTCCGGTTTGGAATCAATTTCCATGCGAATGCGCGAGGCGGCCTCGTCAATCAAATCAATCGCCTTGTCCGGCAACTGCCGATCGGTAATATAACGATGCGAAAGCACGGCCGCCGAAACGATCGCCGGATCGGTAATATCCACGCCATGATGCACTTCATATTTTTCTTTCAGTCCGCGCAGGATAGCGATAGTGTCTTCGACGCTGGGTTCATCCACCAGCACTTTTTGGAAGCGTCGCTCCAGCGCCGCGTCTTTTTCAATATACTGACGGTATTCATCCAGCGTGGTCGCGCCGATGCAATGCAGTTCACCCCGCGCCAGCGCCGGTTTCAGCATATTACCTGCATCCATCGCGCCTTCGGCCTTGCCTGCGCCGACCATGGTATGAATTTCATCGATGAACAGGATCACCTGACCTTCCTGTTTGGCCAGATCGGTGAGCACGCCTTTTAAGCGCTCTTCAAAATCACCGCGATACTTGGCGCCGGCGAGCAGCGATCCCATATCCAGCGACAGCACGCGTTTGTGTTTCATGCCTTCCGGGACTTCACCGTTGATAATGCGCTGCGCCAGACCTTCGATGATCGCGGTTTTGCCCACGCCCGGCTCACCAATCAATACCGGATTGTTTTTGGTGCGACGTTGCAACACCTGAACCGCGCGGCGTATTTCATCGTCACGACCGATAACCGGATCGAGTTTGCCCTGTTCGGCGCGTTCGGTCAGATCGATGGTGTATTTTTCCAGCGCCTGACGCTGTTCTTCGGCATTGGCGTCATTGATGTTCTGGCCGCCGCGAATATTTTCGATGGCTTTTTCAATCGCGCCTTTCACCGCACCGGACTTGCGCAAAATATCGCCGAGCACGCCCTTGTCATCAATCGCGGCGAGCACAAATAGTTCACTGGAAATAAATTGATCGTTGCGTTTTTGCGCCAGCTTGTCAGTCAGATTCAGCAGACGGGACAGATCGTTGGAAATATGCACGTCACCGGTAGCTTCGCCAATCTGCGGCAGGCGATCCAGCGCTTCACCAAGTTGCGAGCGAAGTAAATTGACATTGACGTCCGACTGGGTCAGCAGGTGATAAACGCTGCCGCCTTCCTGATCCAGCATCGCACTCATCAGATGCACCGGTTCAATAAACTGATGGTCGCGACCCACCGCGAGGCTCTGCGCATCGGCGATGGCCAGTTGAAATTTGCTGGTTAATTTATCCATTCTCATAATGGGTTCCCCTGAAAGGTATCTCTAAATTCTAAAAACTAGATGGGGACGTTATGAGAAGATTCAAGTCGGCAAGTTCAACTTGCGGAATTGATCTGCCGGGTTCCCTTGTAGGGATAGAGCTGATCCAGCGCTACGCTATGCCCCGCCTTCTGCACTATGCGTATATGTTCACGCCGGAATTCGCGCGCATTGTGCAAGCCGCAGGAGTGCGCCAGCACATTGACTTCGTGATTCACCCAGTGCGCATACTGCGCGACCCGTTTTGCTTTCACCGGCACCACCAGTCCCCGCTGACGCCATTTGCTATGCGTGGTAATGCCGGTCGGACAGGTGTCTTTATGACACTGCTGTGATTGCACGCAACCCAGCGCAAACATAAAACCACGCGCGCTCACGACAAAGTCCGCACCCATGCATAAAGCCCAGGCGACTTTGGCGGAATGCACCAGTTTACCCGAGGCAATGACCCGGACGCGTTCCTTCAACCCGTAAGCCATCAATGTGTCCACCAGAATCGGCAGCGCCTCGGAAATAGGCAAGCCGACATGATCCGCCAGCAACTGGGGCGCAGCGCCGGTGCCGCCTTCACCACCATCCACGGTAATAAAATCCGGCGCGCAATCGGTGCCCCGGCGCAGGATGGTTTCGCAGAGATCTTCCGGGAAACGCTCTGAACCAATGACCGTCTTGAAGCCGACCGGCAGGCCGGTGACGTCCCGCACCCGGTTAAGCATATCCAGCAGATCATCCGAGTTTTTAATCTCTTTGTGGCGATTGGGGCTGCTCGATGTTTTTCCCACCGGAATACCGCGAATTCTGGCAATTTCTTCTGTCACCTTATTGGCCGGCAACACCCCGCCTCGCCCCGGCTTGGCGCCCTGCGACAGCTTGATTTCAAAGGCTTTGACAAATGGCGCAACCTCCCGCAGTTTGTCTTCACTGAGATTCCCTTCTTCATCCCGCACCCCGTATTTGGCCGTGCCAATCTGGTAAATCAGATCACAGCCTGAATCCCGATGCCAGGGTGACATGCCGCCCTCGCCGGTATTCGCCCAGATCCCGGCTTCCTTAGCGCCGCGCGCAAGCGCTTCCACCGCCGGACGCGACAAGGCTCCGTAACTCATACCGGAAATATTAAACAGAGAACGAGCATGGAAGGGTTTGTCACAATTTGCGCCGATGATCACCGAGGGCGCATCGGTAAATTCTTCTTCCAGCAGAGGATAGGAGGCATTGACGAACAGGATGGAGCCGGTCTGGCGTAAATCATTAGTCGAACCAAAACCCAACAGGCCGCCCAGCCCCTTGGCGGTTTTGTACACCCAGGCGCGGGTGGCGCGATTAAAAGGCAGTTCCTCGCGATCATTAGCGAAAAAATACTGACGAAAATATTCGCCCAGATTTTCGAAGTAGTAACGCAGGCGACCAACAAGCGGATAGTTATGACGAATAGCATGGCTTTTCTGAGTCAGATCCTGAATCAGCATTCCCAGCAAAATAAGGAAAATTCCTCCCCCTATCACCCAGAGGATGGCATGTTCCTGAAACTCAATCATCTCTATCTCCTTATTGTATGAATCCGCCTGTTTTCTATATCGTCATCTTGTTCATTTTATTAAATAAAATCAGTGACAAGGCCTTGCCGGGCAAGCGTGTTTCCGATTTAACAGGCGGTTACTGCCTCAGCAAGCCGCCCAGTTGTTCAAGACAGTCGGACTGGCCCAGCGCCGCACAATCCATCGGCGAAAAAGCCTGTAAGCGGGCATGGGCGCGTATAAGCACAGCGCGTATAACATGACCTTCCGCCGCTATTCCGCTGACCCGAACCGGATACACCGGCGCGCCACTCAGTTCCGCCAGCACCGCCACCCCGCGTTTTAATTTTTTCGGCGGATGACTGGAAAGATGAATCCCGCCTTCCGGGAAAATCCCAATCACCTCACCATCGTGTAAGGCCGCCAACGCATCATGAAAGGCTTTTTCCGGCTTGCCATTGCGTTCTACCGGAATACAGCCCCCGGCGCGGAAAAACCAGCGCAAGCCGAAACGTTCGTATTCTTCCCGGGCAATCATAAAACGCACCGGTCGCCGGCAAGCGGCGATCAGCAGCAGCGGATCAAGTCCGGAGACATGGTTGCCAGCCAGCAAGGCCGCGCCCTGTTCAGGCAAATCAATCGGCGTGTATTGAAAGCGGTGATAAAACTTCAGAAACAGGCGAAACCAGCCATCCAGCAGATTCACCCACCAGCGCCCCCAATCTGCCTCATTGGCGCGAAAACCGAGCCAGACAAGCCCGGATAATGACAGGCATAAAAGTAAAATAAGTATGAGGGTGATTTCCGAATGCATCAAATTTTTAACAAGAGAAAAGATACAGGGGGAAAGGGAAATGTGGCTCGTTTGTATCTTGTATCCTTCTCCTTGTATCTTTTCTCTTAATATCCTGTCCCTGCTTTATTTATACACTTTACGGGCAAACAAATCATTGCGCCGGCTCACCAGCCGATCCAGAAACAACAGCCCGTCGAGATGATCGATCTCATGCTGCACGGCGCGCGCTTCAAAGCCTTCCATGTCATAATCATGGAACTCACCCTGTTCATCCTGCGCCCGCAGTTTAATCGTTTTCGCGCGAATCACATTGCCGGTAAAATCCGGCACCGACATGCAGCCTTCCCGGCCTTTGGCCATGCCTTCCCATTCCAGAATCTCGGGATTGATCAACACCAGTCGACCATGCTGCTTAATCTTCGGCTTGCTGGAAACATCAACGATGACGATGCGTTGCAGACGACCGACCTGCGGTGCGGCAATGCCGACGCCACCGGGACCGGCGCGCATGGTCTGCTCCAGATCCGCGATAAAACTTTGCAGGGCCGCGTCAAACACCTCGACCTCAAGCGCGATCTCCTTCAGGCGGGGATCAGGATATTTCAGAATCTCCAGCACCGCCATGTTTAGCCAACCATGATGTCGATGGCTTCAAGGCTGGCGTCAATGCCTTCCTGTTTAACGATTTCCAGCGCCGATTCCAGCGCCGCAACGCCTTCACCGGCATGGCCTTCAATCGTCATAATATAAACCGGTTCGGTTTGCGTGCCGGCGACATCGGACTCCAGATCCAGAATATGCAAACCAGCCTCAGCCAGCACCCCGGTCACCTTGGCGACGATACCGGCCCGATCCGCGCCATACACACGAATACGCACATCCGGCTGCCGGTGATCATGCAACTGGCCATCGATACGATCCAGATGCACATGCAGGGACAACGACTCGGCTACGCCGTCAATAATTTCATGCAGGCCATGCAGATTGCCGGTAAATTGCACCATCAGCATCATGCTGAAGTTGCCGCCCAGACGCATCATCGAAGCCTCGCCCAGATTCGCGCCGCCTTCAAACAATGCCGACGTCACATGGGCGACGATGCCCGGCCGGTCTTTGCCGATTAAACTCAACATATACCAGTGATTGTTATCCGCCATGACTCTCTCCTTCAAAACCCGTCCGCTAATGCAGGGTTGAATGGGCCCAGTAAATCACCGCCACCCCCAGCAGAATCAAACTCAACTGCTGCAGGGTAGCAGAAAAATGTGTGCGTTTATGTAGCCCCGGAATCAAATCGGCCACCGCGACATAAATGAAACTGGAGGCCGCCACCGCCAGCACATAGGGCAATAAAAACTGCGCGCCTTCAAAACTGTAATACGCGAGCACCGCGCCGACGATGGTCGCCAGACTGGAAATAATATTAAACAACAGAGCCCGGCTGCGGGAAAAACCGCTGTGCAGCAGAACCGCAAAGTCACCCACTTCCTGTGGTATTTCATGCGCCGCCACCGCCAGGCTGGTGACCACGCCCAGATGAAAATCCGTAAGAAAAGCCGAGGCGATCAAAACCCCGTCCACCAGATTGTGTAGGCCGTCTCCCACCAGAATTAAGATCCCCGGCGCGCTGTTGTCAGAAGATGATTCAGTGTGTCCATGCGCTTCACAGTCCTGCGCATGACAATGCCGCCAAAGCACCATTTTTTCCAGTGCAAAAAAAGCCAGAATTCCCAACAACACGGTCAGACCCAGGCCATGCAAATCCTCGCCCAGATTCATGGCATGGGGCAACAGAGCCAGAAACGCCGCGCCCAGTAATGCGCCAATCGCAAAACTCACCAGATGCGGCAGCAGCCGCTGACGCGGCGCATCCGGCAACAACAGATACACCGAGGCCGCCAGCACGCTGAGCACTCCGCCGAGCAGGCTGAAAAGGATGATCCAGACAAGTAGACTCATAGATTATTAATCAAAACAAAGGTAAAGACAGACAGATTAACGTAAAGACGCGGAGACGCAAAGGCCGCAAAGGATTAAATGAAAGAGCAGGATTGAGTATTGGATAAATACGCTTTCCGAATGTCATTCCATCCAGCCTCGGTTTTCATGTCTGCAAATGAACGTGAATAACGCAAATAACAAGAGGCGATTTACATTTTTGCGGATTATTCATTGGCGTTTGTCCTCAGCGCATTGAAACAAAAATACTTTGCGTTCTCTGCGCCTTTGCGTTGAAAAATCATTACGTCTTAGTAAAACCGGAATCCTACTCGATTCCCAGTTTCTTGATCCGGTAGCGTAGCGCGCGGAAAGTGATGCCCAGCAGCTTGGCCGCCGCCGTCTTGTTGTAGCGCGTCTGTTCCAGCGCCTTGATAATGGCTTCCCTCTCCTGATTATTCAATGCGGGATCCAGTCCCTGCTGTATGCCTTCCGGCTTGTCAATGATGACGGTATCGGTAAAATCAGGATTGTTCTCCGGCAACTGTAAATCATCAACCTGAATCGTCTTGCCGTCACACAGGGTCATGGCGCGCTCCAGTATGTTTTCCAGCTCGCGCACATTACCGGGGAAACGATAAGTCTGCAAAGCCTGCAGGGCGGGCTTGCTGATTCGCGGCGCACGACTTCCCCAGTTGCCGGCGATCTTGCGCAACAGGTGTTCGACCAGAAGCGGGATATCACCCACTCGCTCATGCAGCCAGGGCATGGGCAATTCAATCACGTTGATGCGGTAATAGAGATCCTGACGAAAATCCCCGGCCTCTACCATCTTCGCCAGATCCTTGTGGGTCGCGCTGAGAATGCGCACATCGACAGCAATCTCTGTCTCCACCCCAATCGGTCGCACCGCCATCTCCTGAATCGCGCGCAATAACTTCACCTGCATATTCAATGGCAAATCAGCCACTTCATCAAGAAACAGGGTGCCGCCATTAGCCGCCTGAAACAGCCCCTGTTTGTCACTGGCCGCACCGGTAAAACTGCCTTTCTTGTGACCGAAGAATTCGCTTTCCATTAATTCAGGAGGAATCGCGCCACAGTTGACCGGCACGAACGCCTGTTCCGCGCGCGGCCCCTGTTCATGGATCAGACGCGCCGCCAGTTCCTTACCGGCGCCGGAGGGACCGCTGATATATACCGGCGCCTGCGAACGCGCCAGCTTGGCGATGGTCTGCCGGGTTTTCTCCATGATCGCGGAATTACCCAGTAAAATAGACTGGCTCGTCGCTTTTGCCGGCTTTGGTTTCTCCGCCAGTTTCAGGGCGCTGTTCACCAGATTGCGCAACACTTTTAAATCCACCGGCTTGGAAACAAAATCAAAGGCGCCGGCTTTGAGCGCCTCAATCGCCGTTTCCATATTGCCATGCGCGGTAATCATGGCCACCGGCACCTGCGCGTCGGTTTTCTGAATATGGCGAACGAAGTCGATGCCGTCGCCATCCGGCAGGCGCATATCCGACAGACAGAGATCAAACTCTTCCGCCGCCAGCAGTTTACGCGCTTCTTTCAGATTCTGGGCGCAGCGACAGCTCACGCCCATGCGCGCAAGCGTGATCTCCAGCAGTTCGATGATGTCGGGTTCATCGTCAATAATCAGGGCAAGATAGTCTTTACTCACTCAGCAATTCCATTGTTATGCATACGGCTAACTCATTTGTCGGCGCGGATCCTGAAAACTGATGCGAAAACAACTACCGCCGGTCGCCACCGGGATGTATTTTACATTCGCCTGATTACACTCAGCCAGTTCACGGGAAATATACAGTCCCAGCCCGGATCCCGTATTCGAGGTGGTGTAAAACGGTTCAAAAATATGTTCGGCTGTCTCGGCGGGAATTCCCGCACCGCGATCAATCACATCCAGAAACGGCCGTTCCTGATCCTGCACCATGCCGCCGCGCAATTCCACCCGCGGATACCCCGGATAGTCCTGACTGTGACGCAGACCGTTTTCACAAAGATTGGTCAGAATCTGCTGCAGATGGGTCGCATCAAAGCGAATCTCGATATCGTCCGGACTGACTTCCACTTTCACCTGATCCTGCTCTTCCGGATGGGCGATCATAAAGTCATGCACAAAGCGTTGCAGAAACGCTTTCAACCTGAACACCTCGGGACGGGAATGATCCCGCCGCCCCAGTTGCATGATGCTTTCGATAATCGTATTCATGCGCTGCGACTGATCGCTGATAATGCGCGTCAGACGCTGATCATGTTCATCCAGATTGGGCGATTCCGCCAGCAGTTGTCCGGCATGACTGATCGCCCCCAACGGGTTACGGATTTCATGGGCGATACTCGCAGTCAGGCGACCCAGTGACGCCAGTTGCAACTGTTGCGCCCGTTGCGCCACCGACGAGGCGTCTTCAAGAAAAATCAACACGCCACTGTTTTTATCCTGACCGATACGGGCGAAACGCGGCACAATATGGTGATATTCGGTACTCGGCGCAAAACCGGCAATCTTCATTTCCGGATTTTGCCGCCATTGATGGAAAACTTCCGCCAATGGCGCCGAAATTTTTTCCAGCGTAGGATCTTTGGCTATCGATGGCATACCGAACATGTGCCAGGCGGACTCATTCATCAACCGCACCTGCTCGTTATAGTCGATCACTACGATGCCGGTCTGCATGCGTTGAATAATATGCTCGGTCAGCTCCGCCATGTTGGCCAGATCGACCCCACGCCGGGTCGCCAGCGCCTCGCTCTCCCGGATACGGTGGGCAAAGGCATACACCACCATTGCTGTAACAAACAACGTCAGACCCAGGATGCCCGCCTGCGTATAGCTGTTATTCAACATGCCCTCGCCGATCCGATCGAAGGCCACTTCAGCCAGAATCAGCAACGAGGCCAACGAGGCCAGAAACAGAGCCTGGCGGCGACCACTCACCAGAATACTGCCGCCGGCGATCACGATAATCAGCAAGGTGCCCAGACCACTGCCCACTCCGCCACTGGCGTGCATTAACAGGACAGTCGCAATAATATCAACGCTTATATGCAAATAAATCTGGGTATAAAAACTCGGCCATTGCCAGCGCAGCAATAAAACAAAAACAGCGGCGAAAAACAGATAAGCCAGCGACACAACAAAAAACAGAGTCGGATCGTGGCTGGCCAGCGGGGGGAACTGCAGGTCAAAAATCAGGATAAGGCTAAAAAAGACCGCTATCAGGAGCCGATATTTATTCAGAAACTCCAGCGGTCGCCAGGTGTATTCCCGGCTGGATGCGCCCACATTACGCCTGAGCTGATTAAGTGGATTCGCCATCGTCAGTCCAGTGGATCAGGATGGTTCGGAAAGTTTTCTGTGCTTGTCTGAACAATAATACTTGTCGCCCGCCTGCACCGCTTCATTCTGGGGAATATGCAGGCCACAGTGCGCGCAACTGACCATGGTCTCGATGCGCGAGGAACCCGGCTGTTTTTTTTGCGTCCGTTGACGCTCAAGCGTCGCCAGCCAGCGACGCGTCAGGCTATACACCAGCCAGGCGATAACGAGAATAATAACGAGGCGAATCAGGCCCATCGGCTTTCCTGAAAATCAGAGACGAAGTACAAGATACAAGATTCGGGATAAAAGATACAAGGTAAAAGATAAAAGGATTGAGGGTTCATCCTCATCCTTGTCCCTTGTGCCCTGTATCTTTTATCTTTACCCTTGCACCTTTACTCTTTTATCTGAATACAACGCCATGAACCTACACGAATATCAGTCCCAACAGTTATTCCATAACTACGGCATCCCGGTTCCCGAAAGCCGGGTCGCGACAACGGCAGAGGAAGCCCTCAACGCCGCGCGCGATCTGGGCGTCTCGCGCTGGGTGGTCAAGGCGCAGGTGCACGCCGGAGGACGCGGCAAGGGCGGCGGGGTCAAACTGCTGGATGAGGAAAACGCCCTGCGTGATTACGCCGACAGCCTGCTCGGCTCGCATCTGGTTACGCCGCAAACCGATGCTCAGGGTCAGCCTGTCAATCAGGTAATGATCGTCGCCCCCTGCGACATCGAACGGGAACTTTATCTGGGCATGCTGGTGGATCGCGCCCGCTCGCAGATCGTGTTCATGGCCTCGACCGAAGGCGGCATGGATATCGAGGAAGTCGCCCGCAGCCAGCCGGAAAAAATTCATACCGTGTTTGTGCATCCCGCCGTCGGCCTGATGCCCTACCAAAGCCGCAAGCTGGCTTTTGCGCTGAAGCTCGGCGCGCAGGCCAAAGCTTTTCATCAAATCATGGCCGGCCTCTATCGCCTGTTTACGGAAAAGGATCTGAGTCTGGTGGAAATCAATCCGCTGGTGCTGGACAAAAACGGCGAACTGCTGGCGCTGGATGCGAAAATCAATCTCGACGACAGCGCCCTCTACCGTCATGCCGATCTGCTCGCCATGCGCGACATCTCGCAGGAAGACGAAAAGGAAGCCCGCGCAGCGGAACACGGCCTCAACTATGTCAGCCTTGAGGGCACCATCGGCTGCATGGTCAATGGCGCGGGACTGGCGATGGCGACCATGGATTTAATCAAGCTTCGCGGCGGCCGGCCCGCCAACTTTCTCGATGTGGGCGGCGGCACCACCGCTGAAAAGGTCGCCGAAGCCTTTAAAATCATTATTTCCGATCCGCAGGTCAAAGGCATTCTGGTCAATATCTTCGGCGGTATCGTGCGTTGCGATCTGATTGCCGAGGGCATTATTCAGGCGGTCAAAGAAGTGCATCTGGCCATCCCCGTGGTCGTGCGTCTGGAAGGCACCAATGCCAAAGCCGGTCTGGCCCTGCTGGCGCAAAGCGGGCTGGCGATCAGCGCGGCGGAAAGTCTGGATGATGCGGCGGACAAAATTATTGCCGCGGCGGGAGGAGAAAGCTGATGGCCGTACTGGTAAACAAAGACACCAAAGTTATCTGTCAGGGCTTCACCGGCAAACAGGGCAGCTTTCATTCGGAGCAGGCCATCGCCTACGGCACGCAACTGGTCGGCGGCGTCACTCCCGGTAAAGGCGGCCAGACTCATCTCGAACGGCCGGTGTTCAATACCGTCGCCGAAGCCGTGGCTGAAACCGGCGCGGATGCGACCATGATCTATGTGCCGGCCGCCTTTGCCGCCGATGCGATTCTCGAAGCCGCCGATGCCGGCATTAAAGTGATTGCCTGCATCACCGAAGGCATTCCGGTACAGGACATGCTCAAGGTCAAAGCCGCGCTGACAGACACCGATGTCCATCTAATTGGTCCCAACTGTCCCGGCATCATCACCCCCGGCGAATGCAAAATTGGCATCATGCCCGGCATCATTCATCAGCCCGGCAGTATTGGCATCGTCTCCCGCTCCGGCACGCTGACCTATGAGGCGGTGCATCAAACAACGATCACCGGACTGGGACAAAGCACCTGCATCGGCATCGGCGGCGATCCCATTCACGGACTGGAGTTCATCGACTGCCTGCGGATGTTTGAAGCCGATCCACAAACCCAGGGCATTATCATGGTCGGCGAGATCGGCGGCAGCGCCGAAGAAGAAGCCGCGGAATTCATTCACAATGAAGTCAGCAAGCCGGTGGTCGCCTATATCGCCGGAGTCACCGCCCCCGCCGGTAAACGCATGGGTCATGCCGGCGCGATTATCGCCGGCGGCAAAGGCACCGCCGAGAGCAAGTTCGCGGCGCTGGAAGCCGCCGGAGTCAGCGTCACCCGCTCGCCTACGGAAATGGGCAGCGCCATGCAGGCCTTGCTGAGAAACTAAACTGATTTTCACCACAGAGGACACGGAGGATACAGCGGGAGTTGGTTCTTCACTAAATTAAGTGTTCCTAATTCCAGTACACTATGTATTAC
>WFVC01000155.1 GCA_015491815.1 Gammaproteobacteria bacterium
ATATATAACAGTAAGCCTTACCCTGATAGCAATGCGGGCATTTTGGGTTTTCTCCCTTTTGAGAAGCTTGAATTTTCGGCGAGCCGCCCAAACTCATGGCCTGAACGGATACAAAAAACCAAGTAAATACAAATACTAAGGGCAATTGACAATTGTTCAAAAAGATTTGTCTTTCATGTTTTACTTCTTGTATCTTGTAGGCCGAAGGATGAAAGCAGGGATTAATATTCAGGATGCATATTGCAATTGTTGATGACAGTAGAGAAACAACCGCGTTGGTGCAACTTTGGCTGGAGGAGGCCGGGCATACCACCGCAGTGTTTGAAAAAGGTGAAAGCTTCGTGCGCGCCAGTCTGGATGATCGTTTCGATGTCGTATTAATGGACTGGATGCTTCCCGGTATTGGTGGCGATAATATTTTGCAGCAATTGCAGCAGCAGCCAGACTGGGATACCCCGATAATTTTTATTACCGTGCGTAGCCGGGAAGAAGATGTCGCCCGTATTCTTGAGCTGGGCGCGGACGATTACATAATTAAGCCGTTGCACCAGAAGGAATTGCTGGCGCGAATTGGCGCGGTAACCCGGCGCAGGCACAAATCTGAACAGCCGCTGATACAGGAGTATGGGATTTACCAGATTGATCTGCGTTCACGGACGGTGTTTCGTGAGCATGAAGCGATAAAACTTACAGAGATGGAGTTCAATCTGGTCTGTTTTCTATTTTCAAATGTGGGTCGGTTATTGTCCCGCGACTATATTCTTTCCTCGGTCTGGCGTTACGATGCGAATGTAAACACGCGTACGGTAGATACGCACATCAGTCGGATCCGTAAAAAGCTGAAGATTTCAGAGGAAAACGGCTGGCGCCTGTCTTCCATTTATCAGCGTGGATATCGTCTGGAACAGTTTGATCCCGCATTAGCAGGTTAGCGGCGCGTGCAGCCATCCGCCTGTGTCATCGATAATTCATCGTAAATTCCTCAAAATGCGTTATAATGTCCGGCTTTGCTGGGTACACCCCTTGTGGGGCGTACCCTTTTTTATCCTGTAGTAACAACTTTGAGTAGCAGCACCGTGATTCAGAAACTTAGAAACATCGCCATTATCGCCCACGTTGACCATGGCAAGACCACCCTCGTCGACAAACTGCTGGAGCAGTCCAATACGCTGGAAGATCGGGTCAAACTCGAAGAGCGGGCGATGGACTCCAACGAGCTTGAAAAAGAGCGGGGCATCACGATTCTGGCCAAGAATACGGCGATCAAGTGGAACGACTACCGCATCAATATCGTTGATACTCCCGGGCATGCCGATTTTGGCGGCGAGGTGGAGCGCGTGTTATCGATGGTGGATTCGGTGTTGCTGCTGGTGGATGCGGTGGAAGGCCCCATGCCGCAGACCCGCTTTGTGACCCAGAAGGCGCTGGCGCGCGGGCTGCGCCCGATTGTGGTGATTAACAAGATTGACCGCCCCGGCTCCCGTCCGCACTGGGTGCTGGATCAGACCTTTGAATTATTCGATCGCCTCGGCGCGACCGACGAACAGCTCGACTTTCCGGTGATTTACGCTTCGGGGCTGGACGGCTATGCCGGATTGGAAGAAACCGTGCGTGAAGGCGATATGACGCCGCTGTTTGAAACCATTGTTGAACATGTGCCGGCGCCCGATGTGGATGCTGATGCGCCTTTGCAGTTGCAGGTTTCGGCGCTGGATTACAACAGCTATGTCGGTGTTATCGGCATCGCCCGCGTCACGCGCGGCAAGCTGAAAACCAATACACCCATTACCGTGATTGATACGGAAGGCAAGACGCGCAATGGTCGCATTCAACTGATTTACGGTTTTCTGGGACTGGAGCGGGTGGAAGTGCCGACTGCCGAGGCTGGCGACATTATCGCCTTCACCGGCGTCGACAAGCTGAATATCTCCGATACCCTCTGTGATCCGGGTAAGGTGGAAGCTCTGCCGCCGCTGTCAGTGGACGAACCCACCATCAGCATGACCTTTCAGGTCAACAACTCGCCGCTGGCCGGACAGGACGGCAAGTACATTACCACCCGCAATATTCAGGAACGGCTGGAACGCGAGCTGATCCATAACGTCGCTCTGCGGGTTGAGCCGGGTGACTCGCCGGACAAGTTCCGGGTCTCCGGACGCGGCGAATTGCACCTGTCGATTCTCATCGAAACCATGCGTCGGGAGGGCTTCGAGCTGGGCGTCTCGCGTCCCGAAGTGATCATCCATGAAGTCGACGGCGTGAAAGAAGAACCCTTCGAGCAGTTGACGGTGGATGTGGAAGAACAGCATCAGGGCACGATCATGGAAAAGCTGGGCGAACGCGGCGCTGATCTGAAAGACATGGTGCCTGACGGTCATGGCCGGGTGCGACTGGACTTTATTATTCCCTCGCGCGGGCTGATCGGTTTTCGCACCGAATTTATGACCGCCACTCAGGGCACGGGGTTGATCTACAGCGTGTTCGATCATTACGGCCCGGCCAAGCCCGGCGAATACGGCCAGCGTAACAACGGCGTGCTGATTTCCAATGGCAACGGCAAGGCGGTGGCCTTTTCGCTGTTTAACCTGCAGGAACGCGGGCGTATTTTTATCGGTCACGGCGATGAAGTGTATGAAGGCATGATCATCGGCATTCATTCGCGCAGTAATGATCTGGTCGTCAACCCGCTCAAGGCCAAACAGCTAACCAACGTACGCGCTTCCGGCACTGACGAAGCCATTACCCTGACCCCGCCGATCCGGCAGACGCTTGAACAGGCGCTGGAATTCATCGATGACGATGAACTGGTCGAGGTCACCCCGCACAATATTCGCATCCGCAAAAAGCTGCTGGTCGAGCACGAACGCAAACGGGCCGCGCGCGCCGGATAAATCTAAATAGCTGTTCCAAATACCAGTACACTTTTGGAACAACCGTTCGTCCTGAGCTTGTCGAAGGACAAGTAGATTAAGCACTTGATTCACAGTGTTTCCACGCTCATGGTTCGACCCTTCGTCAGGCTCAGGACTTCACCACGAACGTGGAAATTCACAAGTGTACTGGCATTTGGAACACTTATTTAGCCTGTAGGTACGACTTCAGTCGTACCAGCGCGGGGATTGTACGACTGAAGTCGTACCTACAAGGATGTGCGGAAGCAGCTACACTATAAACAATGGAAACTCTGTATCCCGCCATTAAGCCCTATGTAACGCACAGCATTGCGGTTGAAGGGCCGCATATCCTCCATGTCGAAGAGTGCGGCAATCCCGAGGGCGTGCCCGTGCTCTTCGTTCACGGTGGCCCCGGCGCAGGCTGTGAACCCTGGCACCGCTGTTTTTTCGATCCGGAACAATGGCGCATTATCCTGTTTGATCAACGCGGCGCGGGCAAGTCGACGCCGCATGCCGAGTTGACCGGCAACACCACGCAGGCGCTGGTGGAAGATATGGAGATCATTCGCCGGCAACTGGGAGTGAAACAGTGGGTGTTGTTTGGCGGCTCGTGGGGATCCACCCTGTCACTGGTTTACGCGGAGACGCACACCGACAAGGTGCTGGGCATGATTCTGCGCGGTATTTTTCTTTGCCGGCCGAAAGAGATCGAATGGTTTTATCAATATGGGGCCAGCCGCATCTATCCTGATCTGTGGGAAGATTTTATCAGCCTGATACCGGAAAACGAGCGAGATGATCTGCTCGGCGCTTATTACAAACGTTTGACCGGAGATGATGAAATTCAACGCATGGCGGCGGCCAAGGCCTGGGCGATCTGGGAAGGCCGCACCGCCAACCTCAAGCCAAAGAAAAGCGTGGTCGAACATTTCAGCGATCCGTTCACGGCGCTGAGTCTGGCGCGGATTGAAGCCCACTATTTTATGAATAACGCCTTTCTTGAAAGCAATCAGATTTTGCGTGATGCAAACAGGCTCAACGCCATTCCCGGCACCATCGTGCAGGGGCGCTATGACATGATCTGCCCGATGGAAAGCGCCTGGGAGCTTTATCAAACCTGGACGATGGCCGAGCTGTATATTATCTCGGACGCCGGTCATTCCGCCTCTGAAGCCGGCACCGTGGATGCGCTGGTGAAAGCGGCGCGCAATCTTTTATTTAAATTATCGTGATTGCCCTGATTCAGCGTGTCCGCGAAGCCAGTGTGCGGGTGGAAGAACGCTGCATCGGTGAGATCGGCCCCGGTCTTCTCGCGCTCATCGGCGTGCAGCAGGAGGACGATCGCCGCCATGCCGACCGGCTTCTGCAGCGGATACTCGGCTATCGTATTTTCGCTGATGAAAATGACAAAATGAATTTGAGTTTGAAACAGACGGCGGGCGGATTGCTGCTGGCGCCGCAATTCACCCTCGCCGCCGATACCGGCAAGGGCATGCGCCCGAGTTTTTCCAGCGCCGCGTCGCCGGACAAAGGCCGGGCGCTGTTTGACTATCTGGGCCGGCAGGCAAAAGAAAAACATTCCGATGTCGCCTTCGGCGAGTTTGGCGCCGACATGCAGATCAGTCTTATCAATGACGGGCCGGTGACCTTCTGGTTACAGACCGGTTGATAAATCAGTCGCATGTTGTCCAGTAGCCGGGTTTTCTACTGTTGTGCATGATGGCGATAATAAAAATGGAACCGTTATTTGTGCGATAAATCACAGAGAAAGGAAACTTATGAAGTAAAAATCGACGGAAGTCTTTTTAAATTTTGGCCAGCTGTCAGGGAAAGCCATGATCGCGGCAAATCAGCACGACCCGTGCCGCAGAGCGACGAAGGGCGGCGCGACATGGGGTCGGACCGAAGTTAGGCATTTGTTCCTTTATTCAACTCGTATTGCTGTGGGTTATCATATTCTACTAACACTCGAATTCCTAAAATAATATAAATTACACCAACAGCACATAGTGACAAAAAGTGCCATCCTAGGTAACCCCAGCCTCTAAAGAATACCCCCATTATGGGAGTAAATAGTATTACGAGAGTGCAGACCATAATCTCTAAATGATAGGGGTCTAACGGAAGTGCGCGCCTATAATTCCCTTGCTCTGAGAGAGACTTTGAAAACAGCTCCCAACCGAGTCCTTCTTCGTATATTTCGATATGCTCTCTTATATAAGCAGCAATCCGGATTATAACGAAACGCTTTTCAGTAAAATACCAAAATCCAAAAAACCAAATTATCGACAATAGCCATAAAGCGAAATCAGAAGCTTCTTTATGTAACTTTGTTGAGAATGAAGCCGTTGCTAATGCACTAGTAATAGTAAGCAAAAAACCCATGAGCATCACACATGTTCTATCTGATCGATATATTTCGTCTCTCAAAGAAACGTATTCTGTTCTTCTATTTTCAGATGTCTCACTCATATTAGTGTTCCGCGTTCCGAATGCTGGTCTTACCCACAAAAAGTAGACATGTTACGTTGTTGAAATTTCATTTCATACTCGTGTGGACTTACATAGCCAATGGCTGAATGGCGTCTCTCACGATTATAAAATATCTCGATGTATTCGAAAATCCCTGTTTTTGCTTCTTCAACA
>WFVC01000156.1 GCA_015491815.1 Gammaproteobacteria bacterium
AGTCTCAGTTTCGGTGTCGCGGTGATCGCCACTGGCGCGCCGCCCTTCGTGCCGCCGATCCCCGGCGCATTCGATGGGCTGGAAAGCGGTGGCGTACTGACCTCGGATACGGTCTGGGGACTCAAGTCCGCGCCCAAACGTCTGGGCGTGATCGGTGGCGGCGCCATCGGTGTGGAAATGGCGCAAATCTTCCAGGACTTCGGTACGACAGTGAAGCTGTTTGAAGGTCAGGAACGCATTCTGGCCGAGGTCGAGCCGGAGATCGCCAAACAGCTCACCGCTGTGCTCAACGAGGATCCGCGTCTGACGATTGAAACCGCCGCCAAAATTGCCGAGATTACCGGCAAGCCGGGTGAGATGAAACTGGCCTACGAAGGCAGCGATGGTAAGAAGCACAACTTCAGTTGCGACTACGTGATTATGGCCACCGGCAAGCGTCCCGCGCTGGAGCCGCTGCAACTGGATAAGGCCGGCATCGCTACGGAAAACGGCGTGATCAAGGCGGACAATCGTTGCCGCACCTCGGTAGGGCATATCTTTGCCGTCGGTGATGTCATCGGTGGTCTGATGCTGGCGCATACCGCCGGCCAGCAGGGCCGGGTCGCGGCCGCGACCATTGCCGGTGAAGACATGGTGTATGAGGAGTCGAAAGATTCGGGCGTGATCTTTACCCGTCCGGAAGCCGCCTTCGTTGGTTTATCGGTGGAGCAGGCCAAAGCCAGAGGCATTGACGCCGCCGAGGTGAAAGTGCCCATGAGCATCGATGCCAAGGCCATGATCACCAACGAAACCCACGGCATGATCAAGATCGTCGCCGACAAGGCCAGCCATCGGGTGATTGGCGTACACTTCCTCGCCGATCATGCCGATACCCTGATTGGCGAAGGCGTGATGATGGTGGCCGGCGAAATGACCCTGGAACAGGTGGGGCAGGCCATTCATCCGCATCCGACCCAGACCGAGCTGTTCGGCGAACTGGCAAGGCGGCTGGCCTCGCGCCTGCGTCGGGCTGAGAAGCGCAGGAAAAAGTAGAAAAAACCCAACGCAAAGGCGCAGAGACGCGAAGAACGCAAAGGTATTTTTTGCATCACTGCTATGCCGGCGTTTCGATTTTCCAGCGGGTTTTGGTCACGGACAGGGCTGAAAAGCACAAGAAAAAATAAAAACTTAACGCAGAGGCGCGAAGGGTTTTTGACTGAATTTCTTCTTTGCGTCCTCTGTGTCTCTGCGCCTTTGCGTTGAATCAATCTATAGTTTGGTACAACTTTTGCATTTTTCCGGACATGTTCGGAAAAAACCACCTCTTAATCCCGCTATTGTTCGTGCTGGCGTTTCCCGCTCGCGCCGGTTATCAGTTCTTCAAGGTTCCACTGGAAGAATCCATCTGGGAAGTGGAGGCGACGCCGATGATTTGCCGTTTGCGTCATCCGATCCCGGTTTATGGGGAGGCGGAGTTCGCCCGCCGGGTGAAAAGTGAACTGGAATTCTCCCTGCATGTGAAACAGGCGGCGAATCGGCCAGAAGATGCGCGTTTATTATCCCGACCGCCGGAGTGGAAACATATCGCCTTTGCCCGTGATTTTGGCGGCATTCCCGTAGTTGAAGGTAATACGCCTTTTTATATTAAAGATATTCTGGCGAAACGACTAATGACGGAGTTGTCCGAAGGCATGGATCTGCAATTCATCTATCGCGACTGGTCGGATGGCCATGATGAAATCACGGTGACGATTGTTCCGGTTAATTTTCTTGACGCCTGGGTTGAGTTTCAAGAATGTGAAAAACAGTTGCTGAAATTCAGTTTTGAAGATGTCAGACAAACCGTGATTCAATATGGCGTGGGAAAAACCGATCTGGATAGAGACAGCCGTTATCGTCTGGATCAGATGATCCGTTATATGAAAGAAGATCCCAGTGTGCGTGGCGTGCGCATTGACGGCTATACTGACAGCAAGGGATTGCAGCGGATTAATATCGTGGTTGCGCGTCGGCGCACTAACACGGTACGGGATTATTTTATTCGTCATGGTATTGAAAAAGAGAGAATAAACGCAAAAGCGCACAGCGAACTGGAAGGCAAATTCAGTAACCGCACGGCAGCAGGACGCAAAAAAAATCGGCGCGTAGAGGTGATGTTGATCCGGTAATGGGCGCATAATAGACTCCATATACAGGAGGGAGTCTATGGCGCTATCTAATCAGGGTTTTCCCAGTTATTCGTTTGTCATGTTTCTTGCGTTTGCCGCGTTTGGCTCTTATATCTGGAGCAGCGATCCGCTGCAGACTGCGCGTCCGCCAACGCAAAACGCCCCCGCCATTTCCCCAAGCAGTTTGCATTCGATTCCTGCACGCTTGTGGCAGGATCCTTTTCGGGTTATTTATGCTCGCAACAGGAAGAATGAACCGCTAGCGATAAAACCACTGAAATACACGCCATTACAGGAAAATATTAAACAGAGCATATCAGCTGATAAAAACGGAGAGTTACTGGTGCTCGGGGTGATGGTTTCGACCGAAGCCATTGCCGATGCAGAAGAACGCCGCCGCCGCCGTCGTTATGCCTTGATCAATGCCTTGTCGGAAGCCGGCTATGTACCGGAAGACGCCGGCTATATTCATGTTGCGCAGATAAATGGCTGGGAAGAAAAAACGCAACGTTTAATCATGCCTTATGAATGGTTTAAACGTGATTCAATTAGCGCCGGCGCCACAACCAATACGCATAAAAAAGTGCTGGTGTTATGGCTGGATGCCTCACATTATCATACGACGCCCTATTTGCATCTTGCCCAGCTGGCGTCAATGCTGGCTCCGGATAAAAATATACAGAAAAAGATGTTGTATGCGATTCTGGGGCCGGCCAGCTCGGGTGGCCTGTATACGCTGTTTCAGCAGACATATGCGCAATCATCGGCGGCAGCCGGAACAGATCGGATCGTATTGCCGGGTGCGGATGGGCTGTCTGAATTGTGCCGCTTGAACACCGCCGGCATTCATGTTCTCTCTCCACTGGCGACGATAGCCGATACCTATCTGTATCGAGAACTGAATCAGACTGAAGGTTTGGGCAAGCATTTCAATATTCTTAAAAAAGAGAATAACAATGTCTGTTTGAGTTTTCATCGGACGATTCACAGTGATAACAAACTGATGTTCCGGTTGGTGCTGGAATTGAGTAAACGCGGCGTGACCCCGGGGGCGAATCATGTGGTTCTGCTTTCGGAACGGGATACGGCGTTTGGGCGCGCATTGCCCGAATCCTTTAAACGGGCGTTTTGTGGCAATGCCTGTGATGATGACTATATCCATAATTTTAGCTATTTACGCGGCATCGATGGCGTAGCGCCCGGCAGCAATGTGGATTTGGGACTGACAACATCAAAATCATCGCGCACAAAGACGCAGGCAAAAACGGATGCCAATACCGCCATTCGCCGACCAGTGGGAAGCGGGCAGTTTGATTACCTGCGGCGACTCGCTGATGAAATTGTTCAGTTGGATAAAAAACTGCGCAAAAAAGATGGCAAGGGAGTGCTTGCGATTGGCATATTGGGCAGCGATGTTTATGACAAATTATTGATACTGCGCGCGCTGCGTTCACGCTTAATGGGCGTGACATTTTTCACCACCGATCTGGATGCGCAATTTTTACATCCCTCCGAATATGCCTGGACTCGAAATTTATTGATTACTTCCAGTTTTGATCTGAAATTAAATCCGAAACTGCAGGGCAGTACGCCCCCTTTTCGGGACAGCTATCAGACCTCACTATTTTACGCCGCCTCACTGGCGTTGCAGTTATCCGCACACTCTGGATTAAACAAAACTTTTCTTGATCGGGTTGAATTACCCACGCGGGTTAAGCCGCTGTTATTTGAAGTGGGCCATAATGGTGTGGTGCCGTTAAAACCACTGGACAGGAAACGGGACTATTATGCCGTTGATCTGTTTTCGACTCAGCCGCCTGTTAAAAATGAACAGGCTCGCTTGCATCCTCCTGTCGGTGAACGCGAATTGTTATTACCGCTACTGTTAACGATTGCGATTATTGCGCTTGTCCTGCTGGTGTTAAAGCAGATGTTGCCTCATGCAGGTTATCAAATTAGATGGCTGGGAGCGGGCGCTCTGGTGCTGGCGGTCGTGGCAGGATTAGGTATTGTATGTTCAGTGCGGGAAGAACCTTTTATCCTGTTATCCGGCGTCAGCGTTTGGCCGACTGAAATTATCAATGCGCTGGCGCTCATGTTGAGTCTGTATTTTATTTGTACCTCACTGCGTGACCTGACCCGGAATTATGAACGCCTGAGTGATAAATACCATCTGCTGGGCTGGGCCGAAAGCCTGAGTGACAAACGTGCGGCGAAAAAACTTAATGCGGTTTCCTGCATGAGCACGGCAGAGGATAGAAAAAAAGGCTGGATGATCATTCTCGGAATAATGCTAATTATTTCCGCCGTGCTGGTGGCCTTGCTGCCGAAAACCATCGGCTATGACAATATTCCCCTGATGTTGTTTATCTGGGTTATGTTGCTGATGTTCTGGTTTGTATTAATCAACAAGGTTACGCCGGTAGCCGGCATCAATGCCTGGGCTGAAGAAATACGGCAACAGGCTGAAGACGAGATTTCGATTCAACAATACTGGAAACGGTATGGCGACTATGGCGCTTTAAAAAATCGTTTTTTACGCGCCTTTACCGTGGTGCTGATATTTCAGGCCTTTGCCACGATTGTCTTTACCCTGTTTGGGTTGGAGCCGCCGCCGCTGCGGGGTGACTTCACCCGCATCATTGATACCGTGATTACGGTTAGCAGTTTGCTGGGAATGTTGTTTTTACTTTTTTATATGGTGGATGCAACGCGACTGTGCATTGTCTGGATTCGCGGGCTGACGAATAATACCTACGATTGGCGCGGCGCTGTCGTCGAAGAATGGTCGACGAAAATGAATATCCCCTGGTCCTGTGGCGTGCACTGGTTGAAATTGCAGATGGTGGCTCAGCGCACCGCCGAGGTCAGCAAGTTGATTTACTATCCCTTTATCGTGATTATTTTAATTCTGTTTTCACGGATTAATTATTTTGACGACTGGGGCTTTCCACAGAGTTTGGCAATCATTACCGGTGTGTTGATCGCCATTGCCCTGTACAGCGCCATCAAGTTGCGCCAGGTGGCGGAAAAAGTGCGCAGTGATTTCATTAAAGAATTGAATCGGGACAGAATTATCGTGAGCGGCAATAAATCGCAACCCAATAAGCCGAGTCTGGCGCAGATTGACGAGCTAATCGAAAGCGTCTCACGCCTGCGCAGCGGCGCTTTCCAGCCCTTCCTCGAACAGCCGGTGGTCAAGGCCAGTCTGCTGCTGCTCGGCGGGGTGGGTTTCTCGGCCTCACAGTTTGCGGCTCTACTGTAACTTGGGGGGGTGTCCATGCCGGGTCGAACCTGATCCCGGCGGGCAAAATTCGGTTTATAGCGCCAATCACGCTATAATGCCCGGCTTGTCCGGCCTTGAGTCCGTGACATCTCGAAATCCAGCTTTAGACCGAGGTTTTTCCATGAGCAAGATCAAAAAAGTAGTGCTGGCCTATTCCGGCGGGCTTGATACATCCATCATTCTGAAATGGCTGCGTGATGTTTATGACTGTGAAGTCGTGACCTTTACCGCCGACATCGGTCAGGGCGAAGAAGTCGAACCGGCCCGCGCCAAGGCCGAAGCCATGGGCGTGAAGGAAATCTATATTGAAGACTTGCGCGAGGATTTCGCCCGCGACTACGTGTTTCCCATGTTTCGCGCCAATACGATTTATGAAGGCGAATACCTGCTCGGTACTTCCATCGCCCGTCCCCTGATTGCCCGGCGGCTGGTGGAAATCGCCAATGAAACCGGCGCTGATGCGATTTCCCACGGGGCTACCGGCAAGGGCAATGATCAGGTGCGTTTCGAACTGGGCGCCTATGCGCTGAAACCGGATGTGCATGTGATTGCCCCCTGGCGGGAATGGGATCTGAACTCGCGTGAAAAACTCATGGCCTATGCAAAAGAGCATGGCATTCCGGTGGATTTCAACAAAGGTAAAAAATCCCCTTATTCGATGGACGCCAACCTGCTGCATATTTCCTACGAAGGCGGGGTGCTCGAAGATCCCTGGGCCGGACCGGAAGAGAGTATGTGGCGCTGGAGTGTGTCACCGGAAGCCGCGCCCGATACGCCGACTATTATTGAACTGACTTTTGAAAAGGGTGATGTGGTGGCGATCGACGGCAAGGCCATGACGCCGGCTACGGTAATGGAGACATTGAATAAAATTGGCGGCGCCAACGGCATCGGTCGAGATGATA
>WFVC01000157.1 GCA_015491815.1 Gammaproteobacteria bacterium
AACCAATAAATGCATTGCCGGCTGAAAGGTTGCCTCCGCTCAGATTATAGCTGCCGCTGCTTGTAGAACTAGCGCCAATTGTGAGATTGGTGTTTATGGTGTTGTTTCCGCCGGACTGGGTGAAAGCGCCCGTGCCGGAGCTACCAATAGTTTCAAAACTGGCAGAGAGATCGCCACCGCTCAGAGTGTAGCTCCCATTGCCGGTTTCCCGGTAGCCGATTAATAAATTGCCGGCTACTGTATTTGCGCCGCCGGACTGGGTGAAAGATCCCGCGCCGTACTCGCCGATATATTCGAAGCTGGCTGTAAGGGTATCCGTACCGCTCAAGCTGTGACTGCCACTTGTTCCTGAAGCGTGACCGAGAGCGAGGAAATCGACATCAATATCGCCCCCAGCGACACTCAGCGTGCCACCATCGATGTTCAGGGTGCTTACACCTGCGCCGTTAACGATATCCCCCCCCACATCAAGCGTGCCGCCGGAAAGGGTATAGGTGCCGTTGCCAGTAGCGTAGGTGCCGAGTGAAAGATTGTTTGTTAGGGTGTGGGCGCCGCCGGTTTGATTGAAAATACCTGTGCCGTTGACACCGATATATTCATAACGGGCCGAGAGGTTTCCCCCGCTCAGATCGTATCTGCCGCTGCTGGTATCGGCATAACCCAGGTGAAGATAATTGGCGACCGTGTGGGCGCCGCCGCTCTGGGTGACAGTACCCGTGCCGGCGTAACCGATATATTCATAGCCGGCAGACAGGTTGCCGCTGCCGCTCAGATCATAGCTGCCGTTGCCGCTGGCGTTGTAGCCGAGATGGAGGTAGCCCGTAACCGAATTGGCGCCCAGGCTTTGCACATAGGCGCCGCTGCCGGTGGTGCCGATGTATTCATTAGTGGTGTACAGTGGGTGGGCATAGCTGGTCTGATCCAGCGTCATCGTGCCCGTGCCGGTAGCATTGAGGGTAAGAGAACCCAGTATGTCAGTCGCATTCGGGTAGAGCGTATTGTAGTAGGACACAACACGGTTGGTGGCGTCAGACTGAGTGAGATAAACACTATCCCCCGGCGCCGGCTGGACACCAATATCCCAGTTGCTTCCATAATCCCACCGACTACTGCCACCAATCCAGGTAACGGTGGCAGCCTGTACCGAGACGGAAATGACCGAGACTGACACAGCCAGTCCCAGCGTTCCCGCCAGATTGCATCCGAAGAGTTTGCGCTGCCCGTTTTTTTTCATTTTCCCGACCCTCTCTGGTTATATGTCGAACTGAACATATCCCCACCGAGGTTTCAGAAAGGTTACAGGTTTGGTTACATTTGGAAAAAAAACGGATTTTTTTTGCGGGGCGTCGAGGCAGGTGCCGGAGTCAGTTTGACTCCGGCACCTGATTGCACGATTCAGGCGTCGCCGGCGGCGCGGCGGGCGAGTTCGAGCAGGGCGGGACCGGGCTGGATATCCAGCCCCTGTTTCAGGGCGCTTTGCGCGGCGTGGTAGGTTTCCAGCGCCCGGGCGGGGTAGCCGGATTGCAGATGGATCTGCATGAGCTGTTCGTAGATGCGTTCATCCAGGGGATCGATTTCCAGCGCCCGTTGCAGGTAGGCTTCGCTGTCGAGGCGCGCATCGGCATCCGGCGCCGAGGCGGCCAGCGCCAGCGCGCCTTCGAGGTAGCGCCGGCGCAGGCGCTCGCGATGTTCGATGATCCAGGTTTCGCTCATGTCACCGGCGAGGAAATCGCCGCGGTAGAGGTCCAGCGCGGCCTTCAGCGCGGGCCGGTCGATGTGATCCGGGCGCAGGCTGCGCCGCAGGGCGGACTGGAAGCGGAACACGTCCACATCGCAGTATTTTTCCACCAGCGACAGGTGGCCGTGTTGCAGTTGCAGCCAGGGCCGGGGCTCCTCGCCGTCGTCGAGGCCCAGCCGGCGCAGGCGCCAGATCAGCACCTTGAGGTTGCGGTAGGCCTGATCGCCCTCGGCATCGGGCCAGAGCAGATCGGCAAGCTGGCTCATGGGGATCTTTTTGCCGCCGTGGACGAGCAGCGCCTTGAGCAGGGTCTTGCTGCGCCCGCCCCGCCATTTGCGGTCATAAATGGTCTTGTCGCCGATTTCGATGCGCAGCCTGCCCAGTGTTTCGATGACAAGAGCACCGTCACTGGCCGGAGACGGTTCGGCGGCGGGCGCCGGGGCATCGGATGCCAGTTGCGCCTGCAAATCGTGATAAAAGGCCTCGTCACGACCAATCTGTGGAAAGACCATGTCGGGTGGAATCAGCGAACGGGCTCGATGGAAACCGGCTTTCGCTTCTTCGATCATCGAACGGCGAAGCAGCAGACTGGTACGTTCCAGTGCGCAGATCGCAGCAAAAATCCGGAATTCCGATTCCCCCCAGGCCGTATCCCAGGCATCGATGTATGCAAGCGCCTCGTCATCGCGGCCGAGATCGGCCAGCGCCTGTATTCGCAACAGTGCCGGCACCACGGCGCTCAACGGACTCTCGCTGGCGAGACTGCGTTCGCAGGCGATCTCGGCGTGCTGCAGGGCGCGGTGGGCCTGTCCCATCTGCAGGGCGACGACACCGAGATTGTAATGGGAGTAGCAGTGATAAAAGGCATGATGCTCGGGGATGACATGCTGGTGCAGGCGCTGGGCCACGGCTTCCAGTTCGCCGCTGTGCCCGCCCCAAGCCAGCGCCGTGAGCAGATGACCCAGGCCGCTAACCCACACCGAAGGCGGCAACAGGTCATACCATTCCTGCCCGGTGAGTGTGTCGAGATAGACCTGCGCCCGCTGCGCCTGCCCCAGCACGACATCATACAGGCCCATGCAACTGAGGAGATAAACGTAGGCGACATGCGTAATGCCACCGGCCGATGCCAGCGCACAGGCATCGGCCAGCACAATCTCACCGGCATCAAGCCTGCCGCGATAGAAATGGCAATAGGCGGCGGCGGCCGCGCCGAAAACCAGCAATGAGTTGGAACCGGCCCGTTCAGCAAGCATGCGCTGGCGGGCATAGGACTCGCTGGCGGACTCGATCGCGCCCTGCCACGTCAGTTCCACCAGCCCCTTGAAACCAAACAGGGAAGCCTGCGCGTGCGCGGAAAGGCCGTCCACGGCCAGCAGCGTAGCGATCGTTGCATACCAGGGCTCATAGTCACTGAAATGAAGGCCGCTGTCCCATACCGCCGCGACTCCCGCGCCGGCGGCAACGCTGGCGGCCTCATGGTCACCGCTCGCCTGCAATGCTTCGCAGAGCGTGCGCACCACGTCCGCTTCAATCACCGGCTGAACCACCGTGGCCAGCAACTGAATCCGTGGCGACAGCGCAACGCCCTCAAACGCCGGGCCTTGCAAGGGCATGAGATGCGCCGCCAGCCGCGGGACGTCGGTATCGAACCACCAGCTCAGGCCATCCCGCGCCAGTGAATCGAGATAAGTCTCGACATCGCCCTGCTCCAGCCATTCCTGATAGGCCGCCTGCAGCGTCATTGCCGGCGCGCCCGGCATCTGTGCAGTACAGTCCTCGTCAGGGTTGTGGTAGACAAAATTATTATTCACGAAACATCCTGTGAAGCGCTCCGGATTTGCCGCGGACCCGTTGACTTGCGTCAAGCCGCCACGGCCGTGCCTTCGGTTTCATCATGATACAATTTTTTATATTCAGATTGTGGAACATTTCCAGGCAGTTGGCGATGGCGGTTTTTATATCATTTTCGGTAAGCGCCTGTTCATATAGGGTCGACATCGCGGCCTCGGAAATATCAGGGCCAATGGCTTTGCAGAGAAAACGCAACTTCAGGGAATCAGGCAAAGCGGCAGGAAGGTGATTACGCACGGCTTCGAGATGCAGAATAAGACAGGGCAACTCCATGTTAAACCACCAGCGCAGCCCGTTTTCAGCAAGTTGTTTGAGGTAAGTTTCCACCTTGCCGCGTTGCAGAAGTTCCGCATAGTCTTTTGTTAGTGTTGGCGCTTGCAATCAATACAGCCCGAAATCTATTTTTATTAGAGGCTGAAATGATACCGCAAAGACATTATAAAAAAAGTACAACTTAAGGTCAGGGGGGACTTAGATCAGTAATAAATGTTGTTGTAAGCGATAAACAGCGGCGGTGCTGGATGGGACTGGTTTCGGAGTAGGTGTGAATCCTGTTGGGATTTATTCGCTGACGCAAATGATGGGATATTCGTTGGCAGGATTAAATATAACGGGAGGGGGCCTAAGCCCCCTTGCCCGGTTTTTTAAATTCGAATATAAGTCCAGCCTTCGCGCTGACGTTCCAGCACTTCACTGAGGGATGAGCGCACCACGGTGGTATTGGGAATTAATTCCAGATCGATGCCTTTATCCCGACGGACGCGTTCGATGGCCTGAGCGCAGGCGGTGACGAACAGGTTGTCATAGCGGGTTTGCAGTTCCTGCAGACGTTGCGCCGACTGTGAACCGGATTTTTTCACCAGCTCCAGTCCGGGACCGTTGGTGAGGATCTCGACGAAAACTTTTTCGCCGCCTTCACGACTGGCTTTGAGCAGGTGCTCGGTTTCTTCGAGCATAATGTTCAGTCGATATTCATCGTTGGTGCTGACGTGAAGCATGATTTTGCGGGCGCTGTCAGTCCGGGGTGTTTGCGGGGATTCGACTGTGCGCGCCAGTTCCAGAAGGCTGTTATTGGGATTCATTTGTTGGTGAGTAAACCAGCCAAGCAGGGAACCGACCACAACCAGAATGCCGGCGGCCATGCTGCGCGGGAAGCGGAATCGGGAGCGGGTTTGAGGCAGAGGCGGATAACCTGTTGGCGGATCGATCGATTGATAAGTCAGTTTGATTAAATCATGGGTTTTCTGTAATTCACAGACGCGTTTGCGCAGGTTTTCGTCCTGACGCAGGGCGTCAAAAAGCTGATGCTTTTCCGCCAGATCGACTTCATTATCAATAAACGCATTCAGACGTTCATCAGAAAAATCATTACTCATTTTACTCTCCGCAAAAAGGTTGCGTTGTATTCAGCGTTATCCGCTCCCCGGAATAATTTGCCGGCCAGTGATTTGCGCGCCCGGCAAATTCGGCTCATTACGGTGCCGATGGGAATTTCAAGAATCTCGGAAACGTCGGCATAACTCAGGCCTTCAAGATCAATCAGGGTCAACACCTGGCGCTGTCCCTGTGGCAGGGTCTCGACGGCGGAATGAACAAAGGTATTGAGTTGATATTGTTCATGCAGACTTTCCGGGGTGTGTTCATCGGTAAAGACATAGTCGTCAATATTGTCCATCACTTTGGTGCGTGACAAATAGTTGCGCCAGGTGTTGATCAAAATACGAAAAGCCCAGCCGTCAAACTGTTCAATATTTTTTAGTTGCCTCTCGTTTTTAAAGGCCTTGGTCAGGGTTTCCTGCACCAGATCGTCAGCCAGATCGCGCTGATGACACCATGAGTAAGCCAGCCGGAACAATCGCGGGCGAATGTTTTCCAGCTTGCTGATGAATTGCCGATTTTTCCCGAATAATTTTAGATAGCTCATAATTTTTCTGCTTTTTGTTTTTTCCGGAGAAATATCTGCTCCGGTATTGTTCATTATCTCCCCCAATACTGATTAAAGACACAGTCGCGTCTGAATTATTCCCTTTTTCACAAAAATAATATTTCGGGAATAAAAGCCTCATTTGCGGTGTTTGTTTGAGGTGAAGACGGCCTGTCTTCAATTTATTCAAATAACTTAATGGGGAGAAATCTATGCCATTTTCGTGTCATCGAATGTTAATCGTACTTAGTTTACTGGGTTTTCTGTTTACCAATTTTCTGACGCCCGCTCAGGCGGAGCAAAAGGTTTTTGCCGAGAAAAAAATTGTTTTGCAAATCAGCGACAGGGATCCGTTTAAGCAAACGCTGATATTGAATGTCGCCAACAACCTGATTCGCCATTACGGGGTGGATGAACTGGAGCTTGAAATTGTGGCATTCGGGCCGGGTTTACGGCTGCTGTTCAATGATAACGCCAATAAAAAACGCATCCAGAGCTTGATGGACAGCGGCGTGCAATTCAGCGCCTGTTCCAACACCTTTAAAGCCATGACTAAAAAGCTGGGTCAGCCGCCGGAGTTAAATCCCCATGCGGTGAAAGTCTCCGCCGGCGTGGTTCGGATTCTGGAATTAAAAGAACAGGGCTATGAGTTGATCAAGCCATGAAATTTTTAAGCATTGTTTTAGCAAGGGGATTAAGTATGAAATCAGTAAACAGAAAAATAATTTTGTCGGTAGTCTACGCTGCCGTTGCCGGTATTGTATCGTTGCCCGTTAATGCAGATAACTGGTTGATGTTGCAGGGTACGGAGTCGGGCGCAGCCGCGCCGCGGGCAAAAGTTTGGGGTTTTTTGCAGCCCACCTATATGTCAACCGATGGGACAAAATTACCGGCGGGCGGCTGGTCGGGGCAGGATACGCAGTTCAACGTGCATCAGCCGGATTTGTCCAGTTCATCGACGTTTCAGTTGCAACGCGCCCGTGTCGGCATTCGTGGGGTGGGCTTCCCGCTGGATCCGAAAATCAATTATTTCCTGCTGGCGGAATATGGCAATAACGGCATTACCAACCCCGGCGGTGGCGGCGGCAGCGTTCGCATCACCGATGCGTCGGTGACGCTGAATCACATCAAGGGGATGCGTGTGCGCGTGGGACAGATGAAAATTCCCATGAGTGAGGAAGTCTATCAGGGTATTTTCGCCTTTAACTACATCAACTTTACCAATATCGCCAACCAGCAGTTGATCGAGCGGCCTTTTCAGACCGATGGCATTGCCAGCTGTAATCTGAGCACCAGCAGCAGTCAGTATTTGCGTTATTGTAATGGCGATGCCGATACCCAGTTCCGCACCGGTGCGGTGGCGGTGCGAGATATTGGCGTGATGCTCTTTGATACGTTTTATGTCAAAGACTGGGAACACAGTTATGCGCTGATGTATGGCAATGGCGGGATCTCCAAACATGATCGCGATGACAACAAAGACACCACCATTTACTGGGCCTCGGAAAAAGTTTATGGCGCGGGTCGCGCCCGGCGTCAGGGCTGGAAAATGTTTGCCTGGAATACCAGCGGTAAACGCACCGTGTATGATTCAGTGGTGCTGAACGCCGGTGGTTCCTATGAAGCTTCTGAGCGTGTATATGATCGCCGCTTAACCGGTCTTGGCACGACCTTTCGCAAGGGGCCGTACCGTTTCTGGGCGGAATACACGCAGGCCAAAGGCATGATCTTTAATGGCTCAACCGGCGGCGCCGTGCCGGGTGCAGTCAACAATGCCGGGACAGCGGTGTCACAATTCCAGTTGTCTACCAAAGGAGAAAGCGATGGCTGGTATCTGGATTTTGGTTATAACATCACACCAAAGCTGGAGCTGGATATTCGTTATGATGTTTATAACCGGGTCACTAATCTGACTGCGGCTGCAGAACGTAAATACGAAACCACAACCCTGGGATTTCAGTATTTCTTTAACAAGAAAACCCGCTTTACCTTCAATTACGAGTTCCGCACGCTGGAGGCGCCGGGACAGTCTGCAAGCTCAACGGCCAATCAGATTGGCGAAGTGATGGATGACAGAATTTCCGCGCAGATTTTTGCCGGGTTTTAACCACCATTACATTTGTCTGTTATTTGTTAAGGAACCTCTGATTAATTCCGTTCGCCCTGAGCTTGTCGAAGGGTGAACCATATAACATTATGATTTTACAATGCTTAGCGTTCATGGTTCGACAGGCTCACCATGAACGGCGGAATTAATCAGAGGTTCCTTAAATAGATCTAGCCAAATAGATCTAGCCG
>WFVC01000158.1 GCA_015491815.1 Gammaproteobacteria bacterium
ATACTTGTCGCTCCCCATTCTTTCAGGCGAGTGATGACATTTTTAACCAGAACCTCCGGCGCTGAAGCGCCGGCGCTCAGGCCGATTGATCTTTTACCTACAAGCCAGTCTTTTTTAATCTCAGTTTCATTATCGATAAGATAGGCGGGAATATTCAGTCGCTCAGCCACTTCACGTAGTCGATTTGAATTGGAACTATTGGGTGAGCCAACGATTAAGACCAGATCACTTTGCATCGCCAGTTGTTTAACCGCATCCTGACGATTCTGGGTGGCATAACAGATATCATTTTTTTTGGGGCCGCTTATTTTCGGAAACCGTTCGCGTAAGGCATCAATAATATCCGCCGTGTCATCCATCGACAGGGTTGTCTGGGTAACATAGGCGAGTTTATCCGGATATTTTATTCTCAATGCCTGTACGTCATTGACATTTTCAACCAGATAGATATGGCCGCCAAACTGCTCATCAAACTGTCCCATGGTGCCTTCGACTTCCGGATGGCCGGCGTGCCCGATGAGAATGCATTCCCAACCGGCTTTACTGTAACGCGCCACCTCCATGTGAACCTTTGTTACCAGAGGACAGGTTGCATCGAACACGTTTAATTTTCGCTGCTTCGCATTTTCATAAACAGATTTCGGCACGCCATGGGCGCTGAAGATAACCGTTGCGCCATCCGGTACTTCGTCCAGTTCATTGACGAAAATCGCGCCTTTTTTATTTAAACATTGAACTACATAACGGTTATGCACCACTTCATGACGCACATAAATAGGATGTTCAAATAAGTCCAAGGCCCGTTCAACAATTTCAATCGCCCGATCAACGCCCGCGCAAAACCCTCGTGGATTTGCAAGGGTGACTTTCATCTTGTATATCGTCGAAGCCATTTTATCACTTATTTTCAAGATTCAGTTCGAGTAACGCTTAGGACTTCAACGTCAAAAATTATTTCATGCCCGGCCAGAGGATGATTGAAATCAACCAGCACCGTATCGCCCTGCACTTCCCGGATCGTTCCCGGCGTTTCATCGCCGGCAGGCGTGCTAAAGCCAATAATCAATCCGGGCTGAAGTTCTATCTCATCGGCAAATTCACTGCGCGGCATTTCATGTAAATTTGTTTCATCAGGAAAACCAAAACCATCACGCGGATCGATCGAAACACACTGACGCTCACCGGCTTTCATTCCATACAGGGTTTGCTCCAACCCATCGATCAAACTACCATCGCCAATGCGCAGACGCAGAGGTTCATTTTCTTCTGTGGCGTCGACCACTGTGCCATCCGCCAGGCTCAACGTAAAATGAATCTCGACTTCGGTATTCTCAGCAACACACAGGGGTTCAATATTCGACATGTTTCAGGTTTATTTTTTAGAGTCAGTAACATCGGTCTCGCTATGAGCGCCGCGCAAGGTATCCAGTATCAACAGGGCGACGCCAAGACTAATTGCCGAGTCCGCAATATTAAACGCCGGCCAGTACCATTGTTCATAATAAACCTGAATAAAATCCACCACATGCCCCAGCAACAGGCGATCGATAACATTTCCTATCGCTCCGCCAAGAACCAGAGACAGCGCAGCAGCCTGCAGAGTTTGTCCGGAATGCAGGCGACGCATCCAGCCAAATATGACAATGCTGATAACCAGCGCAACAAGGGTGAAGAACCAGCGTTGCCAGCCCCCCGCCTCACTTAGAAAACTAAAGGCCGCGCCGGTATTATGCATCAGGGTCAGATTGAACATGGGCATCACCGCAAACGGTTCGTACATGGTCAACATGTGACTGGCCATGTATTTGCTGATTTGATCCAGCACAATGACCAGCGCCGATAACCAGAGCCACTTTAACATGACAGGGGCGAGGGACAAGGGACAAAGGACGAGGATGCTGTCCTTATACCGTTGTTTGCCGTAAATGAATGGCCCTCGTCCCTCGCCACTCGCCACTCGTCCCTGTTTCTATGCATATTTGCGTTTCTCACCCTCACCCTCGACATTTTCCACACAGCGTCCACATAGTTCCGGGTGCTTATCATTGCTGCCCACATCAGCGCGGTGATGCCAGCAGCGCACGCATTTGGCTTCAGCAGAGGCGCTGACCGAAACCCAGATTTCATCATTGCTTTCCAGTGTGTAATGCGCGGCATTGGCGACCGGATTTTCGTACAGGGCAATCTCGGCTGTCGAGGTAATAAAAACAAATCGCAGTTCATCTTCAAGCGCAGCCAGCACATCATGGATTTCCCGGCCACAATGCACTGTGACCTCCGCCGCCAGTCCGGAACCAATTTCACCGGCGACGCGCAGTTTTTCCAGTTCCTTGTTAACCGCATCGCGGACTTCGATCACTTTACTCCAATAGCGCATCGCTTCGTTTTCTTCCGCCTCGGAATCATACATCGCCGGTAATTCATACCAGGTGTTTAATAGCACGGACTCATTACGATAGCCCGGCATCACCTGCCAGATATCCTCGGCGGTAAAGCTAAGAATCGGCGCCAGCCAGCGCACTAGTGATTCAACGATATGATACATCGCGGTTTGCGCCGAACGGCGGGCCACACTGTTGGGCTGGGTGGTGTACTGCCTGTCCTTGGTGATATCCAGATAGAAACTGCCCAACTCCAGCGCGCAGAAATTATGAATCAATTGATAGATGGTATGAAATTCATATTCACTATAAGCGGCGCTGATCTGTTCCTGTAAACGATGCGTCTGCGCCACCGCCCATTTGTCCAGCGACAACATTTGCTCCGCCGCCAGCATATCCGTCGCAGGATCAAAGCCATCCAGATTCGATAACAGGTAACGCGCGGTATTGCGAATACGCCGGTAGGCATCGGAGGTGCGTTTAAGAATTTCATCCGAAACCGTCATCTCACCGCGATAATCGGTTGATGCCACCCACAGGCGAATAATATCGGCGCCCAGATTTTTAATCACTTTCTGCGGCGCGATCACGTTGCCTTTGGACTTGGACATCTTCTGGCCTTTGGAATCCACGGTAAAGCCATGGGTCAATACTGACTTATACGGCGCCACACCTTCCATCGCCACCGAAGTCATAAGTGATGACTGGAACCAGCCGCGATGCTGATCCGAACCTTCAAGATACAGATCGGCGACGGGATAATCTGCAAGTCCTTCGCGCTGATTGAGTACGGCAAAATGGGTTACCCCGGAATCAAACCAGACATCCAGCGTGTCGCTCACCTTCTCATAGTCATCCGCCTCATCCCCCAGCAGCTCTTTTGCCTCCATTGAAAACCAGGCGTCGATACCCCTGTCTTCGATGCGTTTGGCCACCGCCTCGATCAGCTCCGCCGAACGCGGATGCAGTTTGCTGGTTTGTTTGTGGATGAACAATGTAATCGGCACACCCCAGGTGCGCTGACGCGAGATACACCAGTCCGGCCGGCCTTCCACCATCGAGCGAATCCGCGCCTGTCCCCATTCGGGTATCCAGCGAACGCCTTCGATGGCGTTCAAGGCGGCATCACGCAGACCGTTCTGATCCATGCTGATAAACCACTGCGGCGTCGCCCGGAAAATGATGGGGGTTTTATGTCGCCAGCAATGCGGATAGCTATGCTGAATTGCTTCTTCATGCACCAGCATGTTTTTTGCTTTTAATACTTCGATAACCGAATCGTTGGCCTTGAACACATGCTGACCTTCAAACAGCGGCGTGCCTTCGACAAAAGTACCGGCGCTGCTCACCGGATTATCAACTTTTAATTTATACTTTGCGCCGACCACATAATCGTCCTGACCATGCCCCGGCGCAGTATGCACCGCGCCGGTGCCGGCTTCCAGATTAACGTGATCGCCAAGAATCACCGGCACCTGCCGATCATAAAACGGATGCGCCAGTTTCAGGCCTTCCAGATCTTCACCACGACAATACGCCATGACCCGATACCTGTCCTCGTTATAGCGTCCCATCACATCCTTGAGCATGTCGCTGGCAATGATCAAACGCTCAGGCACATGATCCCCTACGCCATCACATTGCACCACGGAATATTCCAGCGTCGGGTTCAGCGCCACCGCCTGATTAGCCGGCAAGGTCCAGGGGGTGGTCGTCCAGATCACAAAGGAGATCGGTCCCGTCCCTTCGTGGCCTTCGACATGATGACAGCGCGTCATCAGCGCTTCTTCATCCAGCACTTCGAAACGCACATCGATCGCGGGAGAAGTTTTATTCTCGTATTCGACTTCCGCTTCGGCCAGTGCGGAACCACAGTCCACACACCAGTGCACCGGCTTCGCGCCTTTGTGCAGGTGACCTTTATCGATGATGCGACCCAGGGCGCGCACGATGTTGGCTTCGAATTTGAAGTCCATGGTCAGATAGGGATTATCCCAGTCGCCGATCACGCCCAGACGAATAAAATCCTGACGCTGACCGTCCACCTGTTTGCGCGCATACTTGCGGCAGGCTTCACGAAACTCCGCCGCCGTCACTTTAAGTCCGGCCTTGCCGACTTTTTTCTCAACCTGCAATTCAATCGGCAGACCGTGACAATCCCAGCCGGGAATATAGGGCGCATCAAAACCACTCAGGCTGCGTGACTTGATGATAATGTCTTTGAGAATTTTATTGACCGCATGACCGATATGAATATCGCCATTCGCATAGGGCGGGCCGTCATGCAAAACAAATGCTGGCCGTTGCTGCTGCTTGCCTAACTGACGCAACTTGCCGTACAGATCGATATCCTGCCAGTGTTTCAGAAAAGCCGGTTCACGATTGGCGAGATTGCCGCGCATGGGAAATTTCGTCTGCGGAAGATTGAGAGTGTTTTTATAATCGGTCACGATAGTCTTTCTTTATCCAAAGTCAGTTTTATCCAAATAAAATTCAATTCGCAAAAAACGCCTGCGCCTCATCGACATCCTTTTTGATCTGCTCGGTCAGAGCCGCCAGCGAATCGAAGCGTTCCTCATCGCGCAACTTATGACGAAAGCTAACCTGAATATGACGACCATAAATGTCTTCGTCAAAATCAAACAGATAAACTTCGAGCAGTGCGCGGGCGCCGTTTACCGTAGGTCGCGTGCCAAGACTGGCGACACCGGTCAACGGTTCTCGATCCAGTCCATAAACTTCCACCGCGAAAATCCCCTGCAGAGGAGAGACCTTGCGATGCAGATGAATATTTGCGGTAGGGAAACCCAGTTGCCGTCCCAGCTTTTCGCCATGCGCAACCCGACCGCTCATACGATAATCCCGCCCCAGCAGTTCTTCCGCCATCAGCATATCGCCCGCCGCCAGCGCCTGACGAATACGGGTGCTGCTTACCCGCTCACCCGCGACAGTGAAGGTGTGCATGTTGACCACCTGAAAACCGTGTTTCTGTCCGGCTTCCTGAAGAATGGAAAAGCTGCCTTCCCGGTTTCGGCCAAAACGAAAATCGTCCCCCACCACCAGATAGCGCAAGCCCAGCCCCTTGATCAGAATATCGTCAATAAACTGCGTATGCGGCATTTGCGCCAGCATATCATTAAACGCCAGACACAGAACCCGATCGACCGTGTAACGGTGCAGGGCCTGCATTTTTTCCCGAAAGCGCATCAGCCTCGGTGGTGAGGCCTGCGGCGCAAAATATTCCTGCGGCTGTGGCTCAAACGTGATCAGGGTGGTGGGCAGACAAAGTTCACTCGCCTTTTCCGCAAGCTGGCCGATGACCGCCTGATGCCCCAGATGCACGCCATCAAAATTCCCGATGGTAGCGACACAGCCTCGATGATGCGCGCGAAGATTATGCAGACCTCGAATCAGTTCCATCATTCCAACCTGCGCACAATTCTCGCATCAATCACAAAGAAGGCGATTATATAGTAATGGTCAGGTGAGCGGAAATCAGAAGACCCGCCATGCCGGGTCAACCCGGGTTCAAACCTCAGTCGGTTTACGCAAAAGGGAAAAGGGCATCCCCAGTAACCAGAGACCGGCAAAATACACCGCGATACCGGCCGGGACGATCAGAGCCAGACGTAAAATGCGTTCGAGTACACTCGCCTCGATCCAGGTGGCCGCGCCGCCACTCAGCCACAGCAGCAAACCCAGCATCATCAGGCTGGCCATGCCGACCTGCAGAAACAGTTTCCACCAGCCCGATTCAGGCTGATACACCTGCTGACGCCGAAGCCCGCGCAATAGCAGACTGGCATTGAGAACCGAAGAAAATGTGGTTGCCAGCGCCAGTCCCGCATGCGGGCCGCTGAAATCCAGATAAACCATGCCCAGCACAAAAATCACGTTGAAAACCATGTTCGCCGCCATCGCAATCATCGCAATGCGCACCGGCGTGCGCGTATCCTGCCGGGCAAAATATCCCGGCGCCAGCACCTTCACCAGCGAAAAGCCCAGCAATCCGACCGAGTAGGCCATCAGGCTCAAACTGGACATTTCCACATCGTGGGCTGAAAACTCACCATGCAAAAACAGGGTGCTGAGCAGCGGAACCGCCAGCACCGCCAGCGCCATCGCCGCCGGTACGCCAATAATCAGCACCCAGCGCAAGGCCCAGTCAAGCATGTGAGAAAAGGCTTTGGGATCGCCCTGAGTATGTTTCTCTGACAAGTTGGGCAAAATGACTGTCGCCAGCGCAATGCCGAATACACCCAGCGGAAACTCAATCAGACGATCCGAATAATACAGCCAGGAAATGCTGCCTGCGGTCAAAAACGAGGCGATCAAAATATCAAACAGCAGATTGATCTGCATGGCCGAAGAGCCAATGATGCCCGGCAGCATCAGCTTCATAATTTTACGCACGCCCGGGTCGCGAATCCCCCAGCGCGGCCAGCGCAAAAAACCCAGCCGCCACAGCGCCGGAAACTGAAAGCTCAACTGCACCGTGCCGGCGATGAACACCCCCCAGGCCATCGCCATGATCGGCTCATCCATGTATGGCGCAAGCAGAAAGGCGGCGCCGATCAGAATCAGGTTCAAAAACACCGGGGTAAAGGCGGGCACCGCAAAGCGACCGTAGCTATTCAGAATCCCGCCCGCCAATGCGGTCATGGAAATAAACAGAATATAGGGAAAGGTAATGCGCAACATGCCGGCGGTCAGATCAAACTGCGCGGAATCATCCAGATAGCCCGGCGCAAATAGCATCACCAGTAATGGCGCCGCCAGCACTGAAACAGCCGTCAGCCCAAAAAGAAAAACCAGCATGGTTCCGGCGACGTTTCGCGCCAGCCCCACCACCTCATCGGCTTCCCGGTTGACCTTGTATTCGGTGAGCACCGGCACAAAGGCCTGCGAAAAGGCGCCCTCAGCAAACAGCCGGCGCAGGAAATTGGGGATTTTGAAGGCCACGAAAAAGGCGTCGGTCGCGCCGCCAACCGGAAAGATGAAGGCCACCACCATATCCCGCAACAGGCCGGAAATGCGCGAAACGAGCGTCATCGCGCTAACCACGGCGGCTGATTTAATCAAACTCATGGACAAAGGTTTCCTGCGCTGCAACGAACATGGTTATAAGTGGCTGTTTTTACTTGCTATTCAACGATAGTCGGCGAGCATAGCATGTCTGCCAGACGACGACGAATCCACGATAAAATGACTCAAAAAGAATTGACAAAAACCGGCAAAAGTCTCAAACTACGCGGCTTTTCAAGTCTACAAATGTTCAGGAGAACAAATTGGCTAACTCAGCACAATCCAGAAAACGCGCCCGTCAGGCCGAAAAACGCCGCCAGCTTAACACGGGGCAACGCGCCACCTTCCGTACTTTCATCAAAAAAGTGATCGCTGCGATTGAAACGGGAGACAAGGAACAGGCTCAGACTGCCTACAAGACAGCCGTATCGGTCATCGACAAAACCGTTACCAAGGGACACATTCACAAAAACAAGGCCGCGCGTCATAAAAGCCGCCTCAACAGCCGCATTCAGGCTATGTAAGTCCTGCTCGGAATCGATAAAAAAGCCGGTCTTTCGACCGGCTTTTTTGTGCCTGAACCCCAGATTGAAGTCGGAGTAATATTTTTTCTGTACGACTGAAGTCGTATCTACAGCCCCACCAGCACCAGATTATCACGGTGAATCAACTCGGCCTCATCGACATATCCCAACAGGCTTTCGATTTTATCGCTGGGATGGCCCATGATTTGACGCACCTCAGAAGCCGGATAATTCACCAGTCCACGCGCCACTTCCCGACCCGCGCTGTCGACACAGGCCACCATGTCGCCGCGCGCAAACTCACCATTTACGGCTGTCACCCCCACCGCCAGCAGACTGCGGCCGGATTTCTGTAATACGCGAATCGCCCCCTCATCCAGCACCAGCTGACCGCGCATCTGCAGATGTCCCGCCAGCCATTGTTTGCGAGCGGTCACGATGGCCTCGCCGGCCCTGAGCAGCGTGCCGACCTCATCCCCATCGCGCAGCGCTTTCAGGATCGCCGGTTCACGTCCCGGGGCAATCAGCGTCGATGCGCCGGAGCGCGCCGCCAGTCGCGCCGCCCGAACTTTAGTGGCCATGCCACCCCGTCCAAGACTGCCCGCGCCGCCTTCCGCCATAACGTCAAGTGAAGGCTCACTTACCGGCGCCTCGCTGATAAGCGTAGCATCGGCATGCTGGCGCGGATCGCGGTCGAACAGGCCGTTCTGATCGGTCAGAATAATCAGATTATCCGCCTCCACCAGATTTGTCGCCAACGCCGCCAGCGTATCATTATCGCCAAAGCGAATTTCATCGATGGCCACGGTGTCATTTTCATTCACCACCGGCACCACGCCCAGCGCCAGCAGACTGCGAATGGCGCTGCGCGCATTCAAATAGCGTTCCCGATTGGAGAGATCATCGTGAGTCAGCAGGATCTGCGCGGTGTGCCGACCGTGACGGGCAAAGCAGGACTCCCAGGCCTGAATCAGCCCCATCTGCCCCACCGCCGCTGCCGCCTGTAAATCATGCAGGGCGTGAGGCCGCTGTTTCCAGCCCAGCCGACACACGCCTTCGGCCACCGCACCGGAAGACACCAGCACCACTTCCATGCCCTGCTCCAGCAGCATCGCAATCTGATCCACCCAGCCCTGCATGGCAGGCAGATCCAGACCTGCGCCATCCCGGGTTAGCAGGGCGCTGCCAATCTTGATCACCCAGCGGCGGGCGCTTTTGAGTTGTTTGCGATCAGTCATGTTAAGACCAGTATCTAGTTGCTGGTAGCAAGTGGCCAGGAACAAGTCACCAGCTACTCGCTACTCGCCACCTGCTGTTCCTCAATATATTCCATAATCCGGTAACACAGTTCCTGCGTGCCCTGTTTATTCAGCGCCGACAGCTGGAATACCGGCCCCTGCCAGTTGAGCCGTTGCACAATCTCATCACAACGCGCATCCCGCTCATCATCCGGTAATAAATCCAGTTTATTCAACACCAGCCAGCGATCATACTCCAGTAGTTCGGCATCAAATTTCTCCATTTCTTTTTCCAGCGCCTGCACCTCAGCCACCGGATCAATGGATTCATCCATTGGCGCCGCATCCACCAGATGCAACAGCAGGCGGGTGCGGGACAGGTGTTTGAGAAAACGAATCCCCAACCCGGCGCCATCCGCCGCGCCTTCAATCAGTCCCGGAATATCGGCAACCACAAAGCTGCGATGCGCCTCGATGCTGACCACGCCGAGATTGGGATGCAGGGTGGTAAAGGGATAGTTGGCCACCTTGGGTTTGGCCGCGGAAACCGCGCGAATAAAGGTCGATTTACCGGCATTAGGCATGCCCAGCAGGCCGACATCGGCCAGCACTTTTAATTCCAGGCGTAGATTGCGCACTTCCCCCGGCGTGCCTTTGGTGCACTGGCGGGGCGCGCGGTTGGTGCTGCTTTTGAAATGCACATTACCGATGCCGTGCACACCCCCCTGCGCCACCAGCAACAACTGGCCTTCACTCAGCACATCGCCCAGTAATTCATCGGTATCGACATCGTAAACCTGGGTGCCCAGCGGGACTTTAATGTAGAGATCCTCGCCGCTTTTGCCGGTACAGTTGCGACTGCGTCCCTGCTGGCCGTTTTCGGCCTTGTAACGACGGGTAAAACGGAAATCCACCAGCGTATTCAGATTGACGTCGCCAACCAGATAAATGCTGCCGGCATCGCCGCCATCGCCGCCGTCCGGACCGCCGAACTCGATGTATTTTTCCTTGCGGAAACTGGCGATGCCGTTGCCGCCTTTGCCGGCTTCGACTTTGATAGTTGCTTCATCTACGAATTTCATAAAATCAGATACAAGATAGTAAGATACAAAGTCGGGATAAACTCGGCCTGAAACTTTTATCTTTTCTCTTTCCTCCTGTATCCGCCTAAATAAAAAACCCCGTGCATGACGGGGTTTCGATGAGCTTGTCCGGGCAGTGTTCAGGCCGCCGGGATGATACTCACCTGTTTGCGTTTTTTCGGGCCTTTGGTTTCAAAAACCACGGTGCCGGTTACCTTGGCGAACAGGGTGTCATCGCCGCCAATACCGACGTTGACGCCGGGATGAACCTTGGTGCCACGCTGACGAACCAGAATATTGCCCGCCAGTACGTTTTCGCCGCCGTACCGTTTGACGCCCAGACGTTTGGCGTTGGAATCGCGACCGTTGCGTGTACTACCGCCTGCTTTTTTATGTGCCATTGTATTGCCTCTTAATTCGCTGCTTTAACCGGCGTTGATGCCGGTAATTTCCAGTTCGGTATAGGCCTGTCTGTGGCCCTGCGTCTTTTTGTGATGCTTACGACGACGGAACTTGATAATACGGATTTTCTTGCCACGGCCATGTTCGGTAATGGTTGCCGTAACCTTGCCGCCTTCCAGAAAAGGCGCGCCGAACTTGATGTCTTCGCCATCGGCAACCATCAGCACTTTATCCAGATCGATGCTGGCGCCGGATTCCGCGTTGATTTTCTCAACCCGAATCTTCTGACCCTGTTCAACCTTATACTGTTTGCCACCGGTTTTAATTACCGCGTACATGTGATTTTCTCCAAAACTTGAACCTTCCCCGCCTATGCCGGGAAGAGGAATGCGTAAAGGGGCGCAATTCTAGCGTTTCAACCCCCTCCGGTCAATGCAGAAGCACCTGTTTTCCCGTGTAAAAGGGGACGGAGTCATTTAATTTTACCCCAAACACCTTAGATTATTTGCGCAAATTGATAAATTAAATGACTCCGTCCCCTTTTCGCCTGTTTGCCTGTTTTTCCCAATCTCCTGCGCTGCGCGGTCTGAACCCGGCTATCGGCTTGACAGTCCCCCAGTCGCACCCTAGCATGCACCCCAATATGAAAACTTGCTTAAGTACTTATGGCTATTGAAGATATTTATGCCCTGATTGCCTCGGATATGGAGGACGTAAACCGCTGTATTCAGGATCGTCTGCAATCGGAGGTGGTTCTCGTCAATCAGGTGGGCGCCTATATTATCAATAGCGGCGGCAAACGCCTGCGCCCCATCATCCACCTGCTGGCCGCTCGGGCGCTGGCCTATGATGACAGGCAACATATTGAATTAGCAACGGTTATCGAATTTATCCACACAGCCACCCTGCTGCATGATGACGTCGTGGACAGCTCGGATCTGCGCCGTGGCAAGGAAACCGCCAACCATCTGTTCGGCAATGAAGCCAGCGTGCTGGTCGGTGATTTTCTCTATTCCCGCGCCTTTGAGATGATGGTCGAGGTTGGCAGCATGCCGGTCATGGATATTCTCGCCCACGCCACCAACACCATTGCCGAAGGCGAAGTGCTGCAACTGCTCAATGTGCATGATGCCGACACCACCGAAGCCCGCTATCTGGAAGTCATTCACAATAAAACCGCCAAGCTGTTTGAATCCGCCGCCCAGCTCGGCGCGGTAATAGCAGGGCGCAACAAGGAAGAAGAACAGGCCATGAAAGCCTACGGCATGCATCTGGGCTGCGCCTTCCAGCTGATCGATGACGTACTGGATTACAGCGCCTCCAGCGATGATATCGGCAAAAACATCGGCGACGATCTGGCCGAAGGCAAACCGACCATGCCGCTGATTTACGCCATGCACAATGGCAATGCCGAGCAGGCGGCGGAAATTCGCAAGGCCATTGAGGAAGGCGGACTGCAACGCATCGACAAAGTTTGCGCCGCCATTGAATCCACCGGAGCCATCGACTACACTGCCGACTGTGCGCAAGTCGAGGCCAGCAGGGCCATTGAGGCGCTGAGTATTATCCCGGCATCCGAGTATAAAGATGCACTCAGTTTCCTCGCTGAATTTGCCGTCAACCGCACTTACTAAACAAACGGCGTGTAGCGCAGCCTGGTAGCGCACTTCCTTCGGGAGGAAGGGGTCGGAGGTTCGAATCCTCTCACGCCGACCAAATCCTTATATTTATGAATCAGGCTCGAACGGGGCGCCTGTACGACTGTAGGTACGACTTCAGTCGTACAGAGTATATGTATGGCTGAAACCCCAGGGGCTGTTGATAGTAAAAAATAACACCGGCAGGGCTAAAATTAACCATAATCAGACAATAGAAGAAAGATCAACAGCCCCCGGCTACAACGATCGAAGCCATTTCTTTGCATGCTGGATTTCATTTTCGATGAAGCTTCGATCTTTATAAACATTGCCCAATAGGGCTGCGCCCTGCAACAACGCCATCAGGTGCATGGCAAGATATCGGGCATTGTCTGCATGGCCCAGCGCAATAAATTCACGCTCGCACCAGTCATTAAACAGATCAAACATCTGCGCCGCATGGGATTGCAGCTCAAGCTGTGACTTGCCCAGCTCGGCGTTAAGCGTCCCCAGTGGACAGCCATAATCAATTATCGATGAAGTTTCATTAGCAAGAATATCGACAATGCGCAGCAGGCGCGCCTGCGGGGAAGAAATACTGGCTTCCACCTCAGCCAGTAATTGCCGGATCACCTCAAGGCGATGCTCGATGACGGCATGTAACAACTCATCCTTGCTTTTAAAGTAATAATAAAAGTTGCCTTTTGGAATACCCGTGGATTCGGCCACTTCGGCAAAAGAAGTCTGGTTATAGCCCTGTTGATAAAACAGATCATTGGCGGCAGCCACGATACGCTCCCGATTTTGATGACCTTTTGTGCCCATGCTACTCCACCAGTAAAAGCAAACCGCGCTTTCGTCTCAACAGAAAATCTACTGGCGTTAATTTACACCGGTTCAGATCGTATCGCCAGCTTGTGCATCTCGAGACAAGCGGCAATAAAAAAAGCGGTGTTGGCGCACCGCGAACCTGGCACAAGTGGGAGAAACTGTTCCAGAAAATTAGCGGGCTGTTAGATGAACAACCCCACATCCGATTTCTGCGCCACCGGCAGAAAACTCGCCGCACCAATCCAGTCGGCTACTTCCGGGATAAAATCCGATGTCTGAAAACCAAAAAGATCAACCGTCATTTGACAGGCCACCAGCTTAACCTCCGACTCGATGCAGGCATCGCGTAATTCCTGCACACTCGCCACGCCCTTGCTTTTGACCGTCTTTTTCATCAGCCCGGTCGCAACACTTTCAAAGCCCGGAACGTTGCCCATTACCGCGTTGGGAATATTCCAGTTAATGCCTTTGAACCACTCCGGCCCGAATGGCATTTTCATCGGCATAGCCGGATTGCCCAGTGGCGAAACCGTCAACCCATCGAGGTTTTTCTTCAATAACTCCAGTCCGTAAAAGGTAAAAAACAGATCAACTTTCCAGCCCAGCGCCGCGGCGGTTGAGGCCAGGATAAAGGGCGGATAGGCCATATCCAGCGTGCCCTTGGTCACCACGATAGAAAGTGAGGGAGTATGGTTCTCTTCCCGCTCCTGCATTTTCTCATCAAAGCGGCTGTCGAACCAGTTGTTCAAATCCGCAAGTTTCATATTTTGTAAACTTTTATCCAGTTTCTGCTCAATTTCATGTTTTGCAATCGCCATGGTCAATGCTCCAGTTTGTCATTAATGAGACGTCAAAGTAAGACGTTCGTCTGAGTATGTATAATAATTAATACAGACGTCTGACTTTGTCAAGCGCAGAACAAAAAAACCGGCGCAAAATCACAAATTAAAAAGGGGAAAATGAATAACCAGCCCCAAACGGGCGGGTAATGCCAAACCGAACGTTACTCGCTAAGCGATATCTCAATCGGCGCACTCTGGGTGCAACCCACCTGCACCATAACCGACGGCACCGGGAAGGTTTCCAGATATTCCTCCGGCAGCCCCATCAGGCGCTGGGTGAATTCATCCGGCGCAAACAACATGGGAATAATATTGTTGTAATAAGCGGCGTCACCGGTCATGCGCAGGGTATTCAGCTCGCGCTTTAGATAACCGAGTTCAATCAGTGAGGCAATCAGATCGCCAAAAACGATATCCAGATCCACGCCATATTTGCGTTTAATGGCATCCAGATCGATCCGGGTAAAACGCAACTGGCTGGAGACTTCACGAATCAGTTCCATCTCCGCGGAAAGATGATCCACGGTGACAATCGGCAGGCGGCCTTCATCGATGGCGCGGTAATAGGATTTCAGCGCCGGAAAATTCTGATAAGGCGTGCGCGGCGCATAACCCTGTGCCGCGACCCCGAGAGCAATCAGGGTTAAATTATCCCAACGCCGGACCTGATGGCGATAAGTGGATTTCTCCGGAATAGCATAGACATTCTGTAATACCTGACGATAGCCCTGACGAAACAGGAAACCATCGGCTTCGGAAAATATACGGATCTTGTCTTCATAGGCTTCATCTTTAGGCGGCAGGCCCAGCGCCTTGTCCTTATTGTCACGCTGTCTGTCCAGCGCATAAATCGAAAGGCTGGGGATCCCGGCTTCATGAAACTTTGTCAATGTATCCAGCAGGGCGGTGTCAGATTCATTTTCAAACCCATACATGGTGTCGACATTGACATTGCCCACAAGCTTCAGGGCGATATCCAGCTCCTGCATCGCCTCTGTCACGGAATAGTGACGATTCATGCCCGCCAGTAATTCCTCATCCAGTGTCTGTATGCCATAACTTAAACGGTTAACACCGAGGGAGATCAGCAGTTCAATTTTTTCGCGCGGCAGGGTGCCGGGCGAAGATTCAATGCTGATTTCCGCATCCACATCAATATTAAAATAACGATGTATGCCTTCGAATAATTTAGTCAGCAAATGATCATCGAGGAAAGTGGGCGTGCCCCCGCCAAAATAAACCGACTCACATTTTTTGCCCGCCATAATATCGGCGTACATTTCCATCTCACGCAGCAGATAATCCACATAGCGTTCGGCTTTTTCAACGCCCCGTCCGGGAATAATGGTGTAATAACAAAAGTTACACAGACTTTTACAAAACGGGCTATGCAGATACAGACTGAAATTTTCCGGAATAACCGAAGGATGCTGGAACAGCGCTTCAACCGATGCGGGAGCTTCGGATTTATTTAATAATGGCGGCGGGAAGGTCCAGTCGAAACAGGGATAGAAATCATTTTGAATCATCAGGCTGGCGGCCAGTCTATCGGTGAGTCCATCAGGATCAAGAGGGGCTAATATCCCTCCTGCGTGTTCATTAATTTCCGGTATTCGATTCAGACGCGAACGCTTGTTAAAACTTTCACTGTATGACTTCATTCCTTGCCCCTTTAATAAATTAAAGTCTGATTTCCTGGTATCAGATTTTGATTGATGGACATTCCTGGCAGCCCATTATTCCGGATATTTTAAAAAAAGATCCGGGATCTATTTATTATTTACAATCAAACTAGTGCCACTCACTACGACTGTCAAGTGCATGCGTTACAGAATTATTATGATGAAATCAATGCAAAAAATTTATGCTTAAGCTTTGAGCAATTTTAAGCGCCTCTTCACAAACCATTCTATACTTCATAATAAAAATAAGGCCATCAATATGAACAAGCAACTGACCCTCATTCGCCATGCAAAATCTTCCTGGGGTGATAACAGCCTGCCCGACTATGCCCGTGAACTGAATAAACGGGGACAGAACGATGCTTTACAGATAGGCGAGGCTCTGCATGAACGCCGGATAAAATTTGATCAGGTATTATGCAGCAGCGCAATCCGCGCCAGACAAACCCTGTCCCGGTTAAATGAGGCGCTTGGACTTGATGACGAATCAATCTGCTATCTGGATGATCTTTACTGCGCCCCGGTCACCACCCTGCTTGAAATTATTCAACAGGTGGACAATAGCAAACATCATATCGCCATTATCGCGCATAATCCCGGACTCGAAGATCTGGCCACCCGCTTAAGCAATGAGAGGAAAACATTTTCTACCTGCAGCGTGATGCAGATTGAATTTAATATGCAGGACTGGCGCGGGATAAACAGGACAACGGGAACGCAGCGGCTGTTTCTGTCGCCGAAAACGATCTAAATAAATGTTCCAAATTTCTATCCACCACAAAGCTTTACGTTCGTGGTGGAATCCTGAACCTGTCGAAGGGTCGAACCATGAACGTAAAGCCTGAAATTCCAATGTTTAAAGCCATTCATCCTTCGACAGGCTCAGGACGAACGGCTTTAACTGGACAGTAATTCGGAACACTTAAGGAAGCTCTGATTAATTCCGTTCGCCCTGAGCTTGTCGAAGGGTGAACCATATAACATTATGATTTTACAATGCTTAGCGTTCATGGTTCGACAGGCTCACCACGAACGGCGGAATTAATCAGAGCTTCCTTAATTTAGAAAGATGGGCGGGCTGAGCAGAACGAAGCCCGATAATATCTGTTACTCACCCGCCACCGTCATTTCTTCGATCAACCAGGAGCCGGTACACAGGTTGCCGCGCATGTCGACATCATTACCCACGGCGACAAGATTCATATACATATCCTGCAAGCAACTGGCGAGGGTGAATTCTTCAACCGGATACTGAATCTCGCCATGTTCAACCCAGAACCCCGTCGCGCCACGAGAATAATCGCCGGTAACGATATTTACGCCCTGTCCCATCACCTCGGTAATGAACAGTCCGCGATCCATTTTTTTCAGCAGTTGAGTTTTATCCAGATCATCATGGTTAATAAAAACATTATGGGTGCCACCGGCATTTCCGGTTGACTTCATTCCCAACCGCCGGGCGCTGTAACTGTCCAGCACATAACTTTGCAGTTCACCGCCGGCCAGTAAATCCCGCGCACAGGTCGCGCAGCCTTCGCTGTCAAAGGGGGCGCTGCCCAGCGCTGCTTTCAGATGAGGCCGCTCATCAATGCGAATCCGGGAGGGAAACACCGTTTTGCCAAGATGATCCAGCAGGAAACTGGACTTACGATATTGCGCGCTGCCATTGATCGCGCGCACGAAATGCCCCAGCAGACCACGCGCAACCTCTGCATCAAAAAGCACCGGCGCCTGACAGGTTGTCATTTTTTTTGCATCCAGTCGCGCCACGGTATGTTGCGCGGCTCGCTTGCCGACCTCCGCCGCCGCCAGTAATTTCTGCGGCTCGCGGGCGACGGTGTACCAGCTATCCCGCTGCATATCGCCATCGTGTTCACCGATCACCGCCACGCTGAGGCTATGCCGGGAACTCGGATACATGCCGATAAAACCATGACTGTTGCCATAAACCCGGAAACCGTCATGACTGCTGATGCTCGCGCCTTCGGAATTGATAATGCGTTTATCAAAACTGCGCGCCGCCTGTTCACATTCCTGCGCAATCTCAATCGCCTGCTCGGCGCTCAGATCCCAGTGATGATAAAGATCCAGATCCGGAATCTCGGTCGCCATCTGTTCTTTGTCCGCCAGACCGGCGTATTCATCGGCTTCAGTATAACGGGCGATATCGCAGGCCGCTTTGACTGACTCCCGAATCGCCTGCGGACTAAAATCACTGGTGCTGGCCGAGCCTTTGCGCTGACCAAAATAGACCGTAACGCCCAGTCCTTTATCCCGATTGTGCTCGATCGTTTCAACTTCTCCCAGTCGCACATTGACCGACAGACCGGCTTCAATGCTCACTCCGGCTTCGGCCGCCGAGGCGCCCAGTCGCCGCGCCTCATTAATCATGTCATCCACAATCTGGGACAACTGCGCGCGATCGAATGGCTCGCCGGATTCCTGTTGCAAGGGGGAAACGTCTGAAGACATGATTTATATTCCTGATAGATTACGGATAATTCCTGA
>WFVC01000159.1 GCA_015491815.1 Gammaproteobacteria bacterium
GATATGGCCAAACATTTTGAAGAAGACGGCGTCGCCGCCATTGTCTACACCGATATTGGCCGTGATGGCATGATGACCGGCGTCAACGTGGAATCAACGGTGAAGCTGGCGCAGGCGATCAACATCCCGGTGATTGCCTCCGGCGGTATCACCAATATGGACGATATTCGCGCTCTCTGCGAGGTCACCGATGAAGGTGTCATGGGCGCGATCACCGGTCGCGCCATCTACGAAGGCACGCTGGATTTTGCCGAAGGGCAGAAGTTGGCGGATGAACTGGCTGGCGGATGAAAAATACAGGATACAGGATACAGGGGAAAACAAGTCAGCTGAAAGCCTGCTCGCTTTTCTCTATCAACTTTTCTCCTTTTTCTTTTCCCTTGTATCTGGGCGAATTATGAGCCTCGCCAAACGCATCATTCCCTGCCTCGATGTGGACAACGGCCGCGTGGTCAAGGGTGTGCAGTTCGTGGATATCCGCGATGCCGGGGATCCGGTGGAGATTGCGCGCCGCTATGACGAACAGGGCGCGGACGAGCTGACGTTTCTGGATATTACCGCCAGCTCCGACGATCGGGAAACCATGGTGCATGTGGTGGAAGAGGTCGCCGGGCAGGTGTTCATCCCGTTGACCGTCGGTGGCGGCATTCGCAAGGTCGAGGATATCCGCCGTATGTTAAATGCCGGAGCCGACAAGGTGGGCATTAATACCGCCGCCGTGTTCAATCCGGAATTCGTGCGCGAGGCGGCGGAAAAGTTCGGCTCCCAGTGTATCGTGGTGGCGATTGACGCCAAGCGGGTCAGCGCCGAGGACGAGCCGCTGCGCTGGGAAATTTTCACCCACGGCGGGCGCAAGCCGACCGGCGTCGATGCGGTGGAATGGGCAATAAAAATGGTGGACTACGGCGCCGGTGAAATTCTGCTGACCAGTATGGATCGGGACGGCACCAAAATCGGCTTCGATCTGGAACTGACCCGCACTATCAGCGAAGCGGTCAGCGTGCCGGTGATTGCCTCCGGCGGCGTCGGTGATCTGGATCATCTGGCCGCCGGGGTCAAAGAAGGCAAGGCCGATGCGGTGCTGGCGGCCAGTATTTTCCACTTCGGTGAATACACCATCGAGCAGGCCAAACGGCGCATGGCTGAACAGGGTATCGAGGTGCGGCTGTGATCAATTTTTCAACGCAAAGGCGCGAAGGCGCAAAGGACGCAGAGATTTTATTTATCAGAGAGATATCCCTGCCTATGCAGGATTTGGGGACCGGGTATTTTCACCCAATATCTATTTTTTCTTTCCTTTGCGTCTTCGCGCCTTTGCGTTGGATCTTCCAACAATGAACTGGCTCGATGAAATCAAATGGACGGATGACGGGCTGGTTCCCGCCATCGCCCAGGATGCCGAAAGCGGGACGGTTTTAATGCTGGCGTGGATGAATCGTGAATCGCTGGCTCTGACAGTGAAAGAGGGCCGGGCGATTTACTGGTCGCGTTCACGCAACAGACTCTGGCGCAAGGGCGAGGAATCCGGCCATGTGCAGGTTCTGAAAGATATCCGGCTGGATTGTGACAGTGATGTGATCTTGTTGAAGGTAGATCAAAAGGGCGGAATTGCCTGCCATACCGGGCGTCACAACTGTTTTTACAAACAGTTGCAGAATGAACAATGGGTCGAAGTCGAACCGGTGTTGAAGAATCCGGATGATATCTATACATGAGTGATATATTACAACAATTGAGCAAGGTGCTTGAGGAACGCAAAAATGCCGATCCGGACAGCTCCTATGTGGCCAGACTGTACGATAAAGGGCTGGACGCCATTCTTAAGAAAATCGGCGAGGAAGCAACCGAAACCGTGATGGCGGCCAAAGACGGGGACGCACGGCATCTGGTGTATGAGGTTGCAGATCTGTGGTTTCACTGCATGGTGTTGCTGGCGCAGCAGGGTATCGCCACCGATGAGGTGCTGAATGAGCTGGATCGACGTTTTGGCCTGTCCGGGCTGGAAGAAAAAGCCGCGCGGAGTGAATCATGAGTGACTGCCTGTTTTGCAAGATTGCCGCCGGTGAAATTCCGGCGAATATCGTTTATGAAGACGAACAGGTGGTGGTCTTTAAGGACATCAACCCCAAAGCAAAAGTACATTTGCTGATTATACCGCGTGAGCACATCGCGGGCCTGAATGCGCTGGAGTCCGGACATGAGGACCTGATTGCGCATATAATGCGTCTAATTCAACCGCTTGCGCTAAAGCAGGGACTGGAATCCGGCTACCGGACTATTATTAATACCGGTCGGGACGGCGGGCAGGAAGTTTTTCATTTGCACATTCATTTACTGGGCGGTCGTGATTTACCTGGTTTCGGCTAAGGTGGAGCAGACAGGGCATCGTATATTATTGGTTTGACGTGGAGTAGAAAAATATGGGTATCGGTATTTGGCAGTTAGTTATCATTCTTCTTATCGTATTGCTATTGTTCGGCGCCAAGCGCCTGCGCAATATCGGCAGCGATCTCGGTTCAGCGGTGAAAGGTTTTCGCACGGCCATCAAGGATGAAGAAAAGAACGGGGGCGACGCCCAGATTGAACAGCGCGAAGGCGAGGTTATTGAAGGCGAAGTCACCGAAACAAAAGTCAGCGGGGAAAAAGACAAGGCATAAGCTGAATATGCCCCTGGTCTTCGTCTACGCTTTCTCATCCCCGCATTATGTTTGATATCGGTTTCTGGGAACTGTCCGTCATCGGCATTGTCGCCCTGATCGTGATTGGGCCGGACAAATTGCCGGGCGTGGCGCGCACCGCCGGTAAATGGGTGGGGCGCACCCGGCGTTTCGTTAATCAGGTGAAGACCGATATTGATCGGGAAATTCAACAGGATGAATTGCGCAAACTGCTGGAAAAAGAAAGCGGCCTGAATGAGATCAAGGAAACATTGAATACCGAGCAATATACGTTTGAAGAAGAAAAAGATTATCTGGTCAGCGCCATGGACGAGGCAAAGGCTGAACAGCCTGCCCGCATTGAAACGCCTGATGAGCGCGAGTCATTTGATGACGATGGCTCTACCGGTCATTCGGATGAGGATGAAACGGTAAAACATGAGCGAACATAAGCCATCCTCCCCGGATTCCGGAACCGGCGCCGAAGAGCAGGAACTGCCGTTTCTTTCCCATCTGTTTGAATTACGCGATCGTCTGCTGCGTGTGGTGCTGGTGGTGATGCTGATTTTTGCCGGCCTGTTTGCTTTCGCCAACGATCTCTATCATCTGCTGGCGACGCCTCTGCTGATGAATCTGCCTGAAGGCAGCAGCATGATCGCCACCGAAGTCGCTTCTCCTTTCCTGACGCCTTTCAAGCTGGCGCTGGTGGCCTCTATTTTTTTAGGTATGCCGTTTATTCTTTATCAGGCCTGGGCGTTCATTGCGCCGGGTCTTTACAAGCATGAAAAACGTCTGGCTTTTCCGCTGCTGTTTTCCAGTATCATTTTATTCTACACAGGGATGGTCTTTGCGTATTACGTGGTGTTCCCACTGGTTTTCGGGTTTCTGACCTCCACTGCGCCGGAAGGGGTGGCGGTGATGACCGATATCAGCAAATATCTGGATTTTGTTCTTAAATTATTTTTTGCTTTTGGCGTCGCTTTTGAAGTTCCTATCGCGACCATTTTGCTGGTGCTGGCGGGCGTCACTACGCCGGATGATCTGGCCGCCAAGCGTTCTTACATTATTGTTGCCGCGTTTGTCGTGGGCATGTTACTGACCCCGCCCGATGTGATTTCCCAGACGCTGCTGGCCTTACCCATGTGGCTGTTATTCGAGATTGGACTGTTTTTTTCGCGGGTGTTGATGCGCCAGCGTGAGGAAGCCGGGGATGATGGGGAAACCCCGGGGCAAAGTGATCCGGATGATGAACTGGACAGAGCCATCGCCGAAGAAGAAAAGCTTAATAACCCATCTGAAAAATAATTCTGCAGCAACTCATTTACAGGGATGCATTGAATGACCGGCAACAGAAAAACCGTTTCTTTAATTCTGGGCAGCGGCGGCGCGCGGGGCTTTGCTCACGTCGGCGTTATTGAATGTCTGCAGGATAATAACTTTGATATTCGCACCATTGCCGGTTCGTCCATGGGCGCGCTGGTGGGCGGGATCTATGCCGCCGGTGAATTACCGACATTCAAGCAATGGATTCTGGCGCTAACGCGCACGGATGTGATTCGTTTTCTGGATTTTTCGTTTAGCGCCGACGGCCTGTTCAAGGGCGAGCGGATTATTTCCGTATTAAAGGAACTGGTGGGGGAGCACGAGATTGAAGACCTGCCGGTTAATTTTACTGCGGTGGCTTCGGATATCGAACGCCAGAAAGAAGTCTGGTTGAGTGATGGGCCGCTGTTCGATGCGATTCGCGCTTCGATTGCCGTACCAACGATATTTACCCCGCATGAATACCGGGGCATGCGTCTGCTGGATGGGGGCTTATTGAATCCCGTGCCGGTGATGCCGACACTCCGCGATCACAATGATCTGACGATTGCGGTTAATCTGAACGCTATAAACCATCATTCACAGGCGCGTAATGCCGAAGCGCCGGAGAATGATGAATTGCGCGGGACTCGCAATGTCTATCATCAGCGCATTCTTGATTTTATCGAGAATATGCAGCGCGGCGTAAAGAAAGGCGCTAACGGTCGTTTGGGTATGCTGGAGCTGGTAAGCAGTTCCTTTGAAACCATGCAGAATGCCTTATCCGAAATTAAAATGGCGGCCTCACCGGCTGATCTTCTGATTGAGATCCCACGCAGCGCCAGTCGCGCATTTGAGTTTCACCGGGGCGCAAGCCTGATAGAACTGGGCTATGAAAAAACCGCTGCCGCACTGGAAAAATGGCAGGTGGAATAATCTGGGTTAAGGAACCTCTGATTAATTCCGTTCGCCCTGAGCCTGTCGAAGGGTGAACGGAATTAATCAGGACTTCATTAATATGATCAGACTGAGTTATCCCGGGGTTGCCCCCGTTCCAGATTCAGAACAATCGCCTCTGCCGGGTTTGTCGACGGGCAGGCGGGAATCATCCAGTTGCTGTCATTGCGCCAGCTATCGAAATCAGCCGCGCTCATGGCGTAGCTGATGTAGGCGCCCTGCGCAATATCGCAACCTTCTGCGGCAAGGTGTTGAAACAGCGCCTCAGAGGAAACCCCCTCCGCAACCACTTCAAAATTCATGTTGTGCGCCAGCTCGATGATCGAACGCACGATCATGGCGTCGGCCTTATCGTTGAGCATGCTCTGGATAAAGGACATATCGATCTTGATTTCATCAACGGGTAGATTTTTCAGATAGGCCAGCGAAGTGTAGCCGGTGCCGAAGTCATCGATGCTGAGTCTTACGCCCATCGCATGTAACTGGCCGAGTATTTCCAACGCTCGTTCCGGTTCCTGCATGATAGCGGTTTCAGTAATTTCAAGTTCAAGGCATTCAGGCGCCAGTGCAAATTGGTCGAGCAGGGTTTGAATCTCTGTGGGAAGCTCCAGATTATGCAGCATGCGCGGGGAGAGGTTGACTGCGACAGATAGTTGCAGCCCTTTTTTACGCCACTGTGCACATTGGGCGATCCCGGTTTTCAGCGTCCATCGGGTGAGTGGTTTTATAATTCCGGTTTGCTCGGCCAGACCGACAAAAACATCAGGCTGGATGTAGCCATAAATGGGATGAGGCCAGCGCAGCAGGGCTTCGACGCTGTTGATCTGGCGTTGAAGAATATGCGCCTTTGGCTGATAGTTGAGTTCAAGTTCTTCATTTTCAATGGCGCGCCGCAGATCGCCCATCAGAGTCAGGCGTTTGAGACTGTAGGGATCTTTATTTCGATCGTAAAAAGCAAACAGTTCATCATGATGTTTTGCTAGATACATCGCTGTATCCGCATGCCGAATCAGGGTGCGGGCGTCTTCGCCGTGCTGGGGATAGCAGGCGATGCCAAGGCTGGTTTCAGCTTCGAGTAGAAGCTCCTTAATGCTAAAGGGTTTGCGCAGGGCGTCGGTGATGTTGTCAATCGTGTCGCGAATGTGGGTTTCGTTACTGTGAGTGACCAGAATAGCAAATTCATCACCGCCCATTCGGGCAACGGTGTCCGATACAGAAAGCAGTTTTTGCAGTCTCTCTGAAATCTGACAAAGGAGTTGGTCGCCGATGTCATGGCCAAGTGTATCGTTGACTTCCTTGAAGCGGTTGAGATCCATGACAATTAAGGCGACCTGCGTTGATTTGTCTTTTGCAAGCAGGATGGCTCGTTCAAGTTTTTCATAGAGCAGCAGACGGTTGGGCAGGCCGGTGAGGTTGTCATGGGTGGACTGATATTGAATGGCGTTGGTTTGCGCCTGCATTTTTCTTGATATGGTTGTCGACAGGACAATGCCCAGCCAGCCGGCTAACCAGAAAATGATCAGGCCGGTAATGAGCATGCGCATGGTCAGATTATTGAGCAGGCTGTCAGCATAGCGGCTTTGATAGATCTGCAGTAACTGGTAGGGCGAACCCGGAATGGGAACGCGCTCCCAGAGATAGAGCTGACCGGCGACATTAGCCTGTCCTGAGCGAGCCTGGATGAGTTGTGAAGGCGGCGGCATATACTGCTGTGCGGGCGGGGTCTGTTTGAGTATGTAGGCGCTGTTTTGATCCAGAATGCTGATAAAAAAAGGTGATCTGGATTTGTTTTGAAGATGCTCGAGCAGTGTGTTTAATTCAGGCTTGTCACGGTAAAGATTAGCCAGAATATCAGCGTGGTATTGCAGAGAAACCTGGAGAATGTGTTTATCATTATCGAGATTGGCGGTGTTGCTGATCTGATAATTTATAAAGCCGAATACAAGCAGCACACTGAGCACCAGTGAGACAAGATAAACCAGCAGCTTGCGATGCAGTTTCATCGGTCAGAATTCAGGAATCATTTTTGTGCCCGCAACTGTTATAGCCAATGAGCGTATAGAATGGACAATATCCTATGAGTGCGACCAGTACGCTGAGGCTGCCAATGGCTCCCAGCATTGTGCTGGCGATTTTGTCTTCTATAAAAGAATTGTCGATAAAACCAAAGTAGATCATCAAAAGGCCTATAAATATTCTGATTAGCATATCGACCAGGCCGATATTACGTCTTCTCCCCATAACCTGTTCCTGCTTCCGGTACGTCCGGTTGCCTCCACCATCACTGATATTCATCACCGCTATTATTTTAAAATTGCGGCAGGATGCATACTCACCGGGTATCAATAATTTTAATTGCTGCTTTTATAATTATCATACAAATTTAGTATAAACTTAACATTGGTACAAGTATGGTGCGTGAATTTAATATGGCTTAAATCGGGAGAGAACATTGAAAACAGGCACAGCAATAAAATCAGGACTCATTCTATTTTCTGCGTTGCAAATTTCTATTGCGCTTGCCAGTGGTGGCGCGCATGGCGGCGCGCACTGGGGTTATACGGGGGAAACCGGGCCGGCGCATTGGGGCGACATGAAGTCGGAATTCGCCACCTGCAAAAGTGGCAAACAACAGTCACCGATAAATATTAGTGGCGCAAAGAGCACAAATTTGCCTGACATTAGTTTCAGTTATCAGGCTACGCCGCTTGATGTCGTGAATAATGGCCATACGATTCAGGTCAATTATGCGCCAGGCAGCCATATAAGTGTTGATAGCAAGCAGTATGAATTATTACAGTTTCATTTTCACAGCCCCAGTGAACATGAGATTAACGGTAAGCCGGCTGATATGGTGGCGCATTTGGTGCACAAGGCGGCGGATGGTCAGCTTGGGGTTATTGGGGTATTGATGAAAAAAGGTAAGAGTAATCCGCTGATTGAAAAAATATGGAAACACATGCCACACCATGAAGGGGAATACAGCAAGGCCGCGATTAAGATTAATGTGGCCGATCTGTTGCCGGCGAACAAAGCCTATTACCATTATTCCGGTTCCCTCACGACGCCTCCCTGCAGTGAAGGGGTCAACTGGATGGTGTTGAAAAACACAGTTGATGTTTCGGCGGCGCAGGTGGATGCCTTTACCTCTATTTTCCATAAAAGCACCCGCCCGGTACAGCCTTTGAACGGACGCAAACTTGAGGTTGGTCACTAAGCCGCATGCTTAGGCCTGCGCCGAATCAGGCGCAGGATGAAATCTTTTTCCCGCTCCCGTATAGTATTAAAAAAAACAGGGGGCGGGTATGCGTACGATCATGGTATTGAATGCCAAAGGCGGTTGTGGCAAAAGTACCCTTTCGACTAATCTGGCGAGCTATTTCGCGGTTGAGCGAAAGCAGAAAGTGGTCATCATTGACTTTGATCCACAGGGTTCCAGCATCGCCTGGCTTAAGGCGAGAGGTGAACGGGAGCCGCTTATTCAGGGACTCCCGGCCTGGGAAAAAAGCGTGCGTATTCCAAAATCCGTCGATGTCGTTATTCTGGATACGCCGGCCCGGGTGCAGGGGCGGGAATTAAGCCAGCTGGTGCGCCGGGTTGAAACCATTATTGTGCCGGTGTTGCCCTCCCCCATTGATATGCGCGCCGCCGCTGATTTTATGAAAGCCCTGCTGCTCAACGGCAAAATTTCTCGTAAGCAGACCAAGGTTGCGGTGGTCGCCAATCGGGTGCGGGAAAATACGCTGATCTATCAGTCTCTACAGGCTTTTCTCAAGTCGCTTAAAATTCCCTTTCTTACCAGTTTGCGGGATACGCAAAATTATATTCGCGCCGAGGAGCAGGGTATTGGCATTTTTGAAATGCCGCCCTCGCAGGTCTGGCAGGATCTGGAGCAGTGGCAGCCGCTGTTGCGCTGGCTGCGCAGCAAACGCAGTTTTCCCGATGAATAATACACAGCCTGTTTAAAGGTTTGCCCGCATTGTCCGATTTGAGTAACAGCCCCTAAACAATATTTTTAATTTTTCTTGAACTTGTGTCAGAATTGGCAGAGACAAGTACAACAATGACGCCCTAGAGACAATATGAATAAATCAGAAGTGCTGGAAAAAATACGTGCGGCAAAGCGCTCGCATGTGACCTGGGTGAAGCGCGCCCGCTCCCTGATTGACGGCGTGCCGGTGGACAAGGAAAAAGTGCCGGTGCAACCGACCGACTGTATTTTCGGGCAGTGGTACTACGGAGATGGTAAAATGCTGGGTAAATTGCCGAGCTTTCAGGCGATTGAAGATCCGCATACGCGTTTACACGATACCTATTCCAAAATATTCAAATTGCTGTTTGGCGACAATAAACCTTCTTTTTTTGCTCGGGTGCTGGGACTCAAGTACAAACCGAAAGAAAAAGATCTCCATGAAGCTAATGAGCTATTTAAGGAGTTACAGGCCTGGTCGGATATCATCGTGGGTCGACTGGCCAAGCTGGAAGATCAAATCAAAAGTATGCCCGAGCGCTAATGATATTTTATGTTGGGATGCGGGAGTCAAATGCCGTTTAGCAAGGCGATGGCAAGGAAACGCATCCGGACTTGGCCTCGGTACCGAATTACGGCGCCGAATTAACCTTTCTCTGTCTCTGTTTTACAACTGGCCAGTCCCCGGCGCAGATCCGGGTAACGCAGTTGCACTCCCAGTTCTTCCCGCATGCGCCGGTTATCAAGCCGGCGCGATTCACGTAGATAGGACAGCATGCCGGCGCTGAGGCGTTTTTCCGCCTCGGCCCAGTCGATGCTGGGCGGGCGGGGCAGATCAAAATAATCGGCGATGAGATTAAAATATTCGGTCATATTGCTCTGTGCGCCATCGCTGATATTGTAGATTCTTCCGGCCCTTCCTCGCGTTGCGGCGGCCATGCAGGCCTGCACCAGATCTTCGACATGGATGCGATTGGTGTTGGGAGCCAGATGTTCATGAATAATCGGGATTTGCTCCCGAATGCGTTTCAGGGGCAGACGGCCGGGGCCGTAAATGCCGCCGGTGCGCAGAGTGATGACTGGCGCATGTCGCGCTTTTCCCCATTGACGCGCCGCCTGCTCGGCAAAATAGCGGCGTCTGGCGCGCGCAGCGACGGGGCGGGTCGGGGTGTCTTCATCGATGAGTTGTCCATCCTGATCGCCATAAACGCCCGAGGTGCTGAGATAAATCAGGCGGGCGGGCAATGACTGAGCGTCAACAAGCTGCAGGAAGTGGAGCATGCGTTGATCTTCTTCGCCGTGTTTGGGCGGGGGGACAAAATAATAGACCAGCGCCTGATCCAGGACTAGTCTAGATAGAATCGTAGGGGATATTGCCTCGGGCGGGCTGTCCAGATCCAGCACAAGAGGAGCAATGCCCTGTTGATGAAGTTTTTCGGCGCTGGCTGCAGAGCGCACCAGTCCGCTAACCGGGAGTCTTTTTTGTCGCCATTGCCGGGCGAGGCGGCAGCCGATATCGCCGCAGCCAATGATAAAAACCCGCTTAAAGTCTTTCCCTTGTGTGTCCATTGCGTAATAATGTCCAGCTTAAATAATTGTTGAGTGATTTTATGAGTTATTCTGTCAAAGTTGAACCCAGTGGCCATCATTTTAATGTCGAGGCGGATGAAACTGTTCTTGACGCCGGTTTGCGTCAGGGGGTTAGTTTACCCTATGGTTGTCGTGATGGCGCCTGCGGCGCCTGTCTCGGTAAACTGAAATCCGGGCAGGTGTCCTATCCTGATGGCCCGCCGATTGCGCTTTCCGAGGAAGATGAGGAGCAGGGCATGGCGATTTTTTGTCAGGCGCACGCGCAAACCGATCTGGTTATCGAGTCTCAGGAAGTGGAAGGCGGCAGTGATATCGAGATTAAAACCCTGCCCTGTCGAATTTCGGTGCTTAAACGCCTGAACCATGATGTGATGCTGGTGATGCTTAAGCTTCCTGAATCGGAACGCATGCAGTATCTGGCGGGACAGTATATCGATTTTCTACTTGAGGACGGGCGTAAGCGCGCATTCTCATTGGCCAATGCGCCGCATGACGATCACGATCTGGAGTTGCATATCCGTCATATCGAAAACGGTCGCTTTACCGGACAGGTATTCGATTCCCTGAAAGTAAAAGACATCATGCGCATCGAGGGGCCATATGGTCAGTTTTATTTGCGTGAGGATTCGGATCGGCCGATTATTTTCATGGCCGGGGGAACAGGCTTTGCGCCAATAAAAGGCATCATTGAGCATATTCTGGCGCTGGGACTCACGCGGCCGGTGCATCTCTACTGGGGCGCCCGCAAGCAGGAAGATCTATACATGCATGAGCTGGCTCTGGAATGGAGGCGTGCGCACTCTCAGATAGAATATCATCCGGTTCTGTCTGATGCGGATGATGACTGGCAGGGCCGCAGGGGGTATGTGCATGACGCCATTATGGCGGATTTTGCCGATCTCAGCGGTTATGAAATCTATGCTTCCGGGCCGCCGGCGATGGTTTATGCCGGCCGCGACGCCTTTCCTGCTCAGGGGCTGGATTTGGATTTCTACTATTCTGACGCTTTTGAATTTTCCAACGATTAACTCTTCCAGCGTCCGCCTGAATCATGGTTTTGTGGGTCGCCCAGGGGCTGACAAAAGCCGATAGCTGTTTTTTTGTAGGGATATAAGATTGTGATTTTATTGTAATTTAACCGCCTTCGCGCTAAAGGTTTCAACCTCTTTACCGACATAAACAACAGCGTATCCTGCTGCAGAAACAAACCCGTGTCAGTAGCCGAATTCAGATAATTCAAGATGGAGAGGAAGAGGATGACAGGGAGCAAATGCATCTCGGCGAACAACCAGATAAGATTGTTGCTGGTTGAGCCGAATCCCGTTGAATCCAAATTGCTGCAGGAATTATTACTGGATCAGACGCCGTCGGATTCAGGCCGTCAGACACTGGAGGTTTGCGCCGTAGGTTCCCTTGAGGACGCTATTGCTCAACTCAAGCAGCATTCTTTCGATATCGCCCTTATTGATTCCGTTTCTCGGGATATTCAGCACCTGGTTCTTTTTAACGCCATCAAGGTGAAGGCCGGCGATCTGCCAACAATTATCCTGATTGATGAGCCTGATCAGCAACTTCTGCGCAAAGCCATGGATGAAGGCGTGCAGGATTATTTGCTGAAGCGGGAAGTGAACAGCAGCAATTTGTTGACAACCATTTCCCATGTCGTATTGCGCGCGCAATTAAAACGTAAGTCGGACGCATCACTTCTGACTGCGGCGGGTGAGCCGGCGATATCCGGTCAGGAAATCGATGAACTAACCGGTCTGCCTCGGCAGGCATTGTTTCTCGAATGTCTGGAGTATGAACTTAAACGGGCGCGTCGCTATTCCCAGTATATGGCGCTGATGTTTATTCATGTGCAGGAAATGGGGGGCGAACAGGCGCAGGCTGATAATAAATCTGATGAAATAATACGCCAGGTTTATGCCGAACGGCTGAAAAGTATTTTACGCGCCAGTGATACCACCGGTCTTTATCGCAACAATCAGTTTGCCTGCATACTGAACGATCTGTCAGAACAGGAGGATGTGCATGTTATCCTTCGCAAGGTTGAATCGGCGCTCTCGGTTCCGGTGCAGACGCCGTCAGGCGAACTGAACGCAACGATTAAAATTGGACTGGCGCTTTATCCCGGTGACAGTGATGGAGCCGATGGTTTAATCCAATGTGCGAGCGCAGCGCTGGAGGGCGCGCGGCAAAAACGCGGCGTTCAGTCTGAGGTTTTCAACACCCATGTCCGGGCGCAGGATATTGAGCGCTTTAAAGTCGCCGATGCCGTGCGGCATGCGCTGGAGAAAAATGAACTACGCCTGCATGTGCAACCCGTGCTTGAGCTGGAACAGAAAAACGTAGTGGCGGCGGAGGCGCAGTTGTACTGGGAACATCCGGATTATGCTGAAATCAGCAGTCGGGATATTCTGTTTCTCGCCGAGTTGGCCGGTCTGATTCAGCCGGTTGCTGAATGGTTATTGCGTCAGGCCTGCATGCAGTTTCGATCTCTGCAGCAACAGCAGGCCAATTTAAAAATGCGCGTCCATATGCCTTCCGGTATTTTGCGCAATACGGGTTTTCCGGCATTGGTGAAAGTGATACTGGAAGAGACCGGTGTATTGGCGAGCGATTTGCAACTGGCGGCGCCGGTCAGCGCCATTATGCAGTCACCAGAGAAAGCCCATGAAGTTCTCGGCCGGCTTGAGCGCACCGGAATTAGTATTTTTCTGGATGATTTTGGCGGTAGTCGATCATCTTTGCCAATTCTGAGGGACTATCCTGTCAGCGGACTGATTATTGATGATCTGATTGTTAGCCGGATTAGCGCTCATCAGGATGCCTGCAGTATTGTCAAAACCATCATTTCCATGTGTCAGGCCTTGCATCTGCAGTTGACCGCAAAAGGCGTGACCACAGCGACGCAGGAAAAGCTGTTGCGTGACCTGCATTGCCCCAGTGTGCAGGGTGACTACTATGCGCCGGCGGTAAGCGGGGATAAATTTTTCAAACTGCCTCTGTGGGGTGATGTTGCAGAAAATGAGGAGATTGAGGAACAGGATGATCGGGATATAGCTCAACGCATCCGGGATTCGCTGGTCTCGCTCAATAATCTTCCACCGATGTCGCAAACCGCGCAGAAGTTGCTTGATATCCGTAATCATCCCGAGGCCGACATCGATCAGCTGGACGCCATTATTGAACAGGATCCGGCGATTGCCGCACAGATCATTCGCTATGCCAATGCTCCCTTCTTTGGTAATCAGGGGCAAATTAAAACCATTAAACAGGCGGTGATGACGGCGCTGGGTTTTGAGGGCGCATTAAATATGGCGTTGGGGATCGCGGTGCTGGGCAACCTGCAGGTCAGCGGTAAAGCCTGCATAGATTTACATGCGTTTTGGCGTCATGCGGTCTATGCGGCCGCGCTCTCACAGGCGATCGCCCGGGAGATCAAAATAGCGGGAATAATGCCAGGCATCGCCTGGCTGGCCGGGCTGTTGCAGAATATCGGCTATCTGGCTTTGTGCTATGACTTTCAGCCGGAACTTGAAAAAGTAAAAATGAAAAAAAGGCAATACCCTGATCTGCTGGCAACGGAAGTGGAAGAGCGGGCGCTGGGCATCAGTCATGCGGAAGTAGGGCTGCACCTGTTGCGTAGCTGGCAGCTGCCGGAGGAAATTATTACCGCCGTTTTTGAACACCACAATGTTTCCTATGTGGGCGCACACGCCGTCTATGCAAACATTGTATTGATTGCCAATCGCATGTTGGCGCAACAGGGAATTGGCGATGAACCACTGGGTATGGCGCCGTTTGGCATTTTGCAGATGTTATCGTTGAGCGAGGAGCGGCTGCAAAAAATTATGGACGGGATCATAGACAGTCGTGATGGATTGGATACAATGAGCAATCATCTGGCCGCCTGATTAGGGTCTGTTGTTGCAACATCAGGCGTTGCTCCTTGTTTGCTATCGTTAAGGAAGAACGCTGTTCATGTCTTTTATTTCCCGCTTTTCTATATTTTCACATCCCCTGTTTTTTTTACCGATTCTGTTTCTTTCTGGCTGTACGACCGAGACGGAAGTGGACTCCCGGTTTTCACCGGTGGCGCCGGCGGTGCTGTCAATCAGTGAGCCGGGAACCCGCATTCCCGCGCAGGCGCGTTTTGCATGGTTGCCCGTATCACCTGAATTTCACGTCGATCCCCGTCTTAAGAACGTCAATATCGAGCAAATGGTTGAAAAGGCGATTCGCCGCTCATTAAGTCGCAGAAATTATGTGATGCAGGATGAGGCGGCTGGCGCAGACTATTTGCTCGCCTATGTCGCCGCGCTGGAGAATGAGCTGGATGATAATGCTATTTTGCAGCGATTTGGCATTGTGCCGGGTATCATGGCGAGTTCAGCCGATAATCAGAAAATGGAAAAAGGCACATTGATTATCTATGTCATCGATGCGCGTACGGGAAAACAGATCTGGCGTTCCGCCCTGCAGACGCTGGTGACGCTGGAGATGGATGATGCGGCTCGCCAGTCGCGCATTAACGCTGCGGTGGAAAGCATGTTCGCCACCCTGCCGGGTTCCCGCTGATTGAGCCGTTGTGGTTTGGCTAATTTCTGGCCAGATCGTACAATAGGCTTGTATAAGGTCTAACGCAAAGGCGCGAAGACGCCAGGCACTATCGTCGGGCAATTGAACGTCTTTGCAGTCATAGCGTCTTAGTGTTGAAATTTTTCTGTTTATTTAGGCTGTAGAATCCACTCCCATGATCTATCCCGAACAATTTGATGTGATTGTCGTCGGCGGCGGCCATGCCGGGGCCGAGGCGGCGCTGGCGGCGGCGCGCACCGGCGCGCGCACCCTGCTGTTGACGCACAACATCGACACGCTGGGACAGATGAGTTGCAACCCGGCGATCGGCGGCATCGGCAAGGGCCATCTGGTCAGGGAAATCGATGCGCTGGGCGGGTTGATGGCGCAGGCGATCGATCAGGCCGGGATTCAGTTTCGTATATTGAACGCCAGCAAGGGGCCGGCGGTGCGCGCCACCCGCGCGCAGGCGGATCGGGTCCTGTATAAACAGGCGGTGCGCCGGGTGCTGGAAAACACGCCGAATCTGAGCCTGTTCCAGCAGGCGGTGGATGATCTGATCGTTGAACAGGGACGGGTGGCGGGCGTTGTCACCCAGATGGGGCTGCGCTTTACCGCGCGCAGCGTGGTGCTGACCGTCGGCACGTTTCTCGGCGGACGCATTCACATCGGTCTGTCAAATTACGAAGGCGGACGCGCGGGCGATCCGCCCGCCAATGCGCTGGCCCGGCGTCTGCGCGAGCTGCCGTTTACAGTCGAACGGCTGAAGACCGGCACCCCGCCGCGCATCGACAGCAAAAGCATCGACTACAGTCAGCTCGAAGCCCAGCCCGGCGATGATCCCGTGCCGGTGTTTTCCTTTATCGGTTCCCGTGCTGATCACCCGCGGCAGGTGGCCTGCCACATCAGCAGCACCTGTGAACAGACCCATGAGATCATTCGCAACGGGCTGGAACGCTCACCGATGTACAGCGGGGTGATCGAAGGCGTGGGGCCGCGCTATTGCCCCTCCATCGAGGACAAGGTGGTGCGTTTCGCCGAACGCAATGCGCACCAGATTTTTGTCGAACCGGAAGGGCTGGATAGTCGCGAGGTGTATCCCAATGGCATTTCCACCAGCCTGCCCTTCGATGTGCAACTGGCCTTTGTGCGCACGCTCAAAGGTTTTGAACAGGCGCAGATCACCCGCCCCGGCTATGCGATTGAATATGATTTTTTTGATCCCCGCGATCTGAAGCCCTCACTGGAAACCCGGCACCTGAGCGGGCTGTTTTTCGCCGGCCAGATCAACGGCACCACCGGCTATGAAGAAGCCGCCGCGCAGGGGCTGCTGGCCGGTCTGAACGCCGCGCGTCAGGCGCGCGATCTCGAAAGCTGGCATCCGCGTCGGGACGAAGCCTATCTGGGGGTGATGGTCGATGATCTGATCACACTGGGCACGCAGGAACCCTATCGCATGTTTACCAGTCGCGCCGAATACCGCCTGCTGCTGCGCGAAGATAATGCCGATTTGCGTCTGACCGAAAAGGGCCGGGAACTGGGGCTGGTCGATGAGCATCGCTGGCGTCTGTTTTCAGAAAAACGCGAGGCGATTGAACGCGAGCGGGCGCGTCTGAAGGCGAGCTGGCTGCGTCCGGCCAGCCTGCCGGCTGCGGACGCGCAACGGGTGCTGGGGCAGCCCCTGAACCGCGAGGCGAATCTCTGGGATCTGTTGCGCCGCCCCGACGTCAGTTATGCCTCGCTGATGAGTTTGCCGCAAACCGGCGCGGCGGCGGTATCCGAAGACGTGGCCGGACAGGTCGAAGTGCAGGCTAAATACGCCGGTTACATCGAGCGCCAGGAAGAGGATATCGCCCGCAATCGCCGGCATCAGGATCGCGCCCTGCCGGATGATTTTGACTACACCGCCGTCAACGGGCTTTCCAGCGAGGTCTGTGAGAAACTACAGCGCAGTCGGCCAGCGACGCTGGGACAGGCTGCGCGCATCCCGGGCATGACCCCGGCGGCGATTTCGCTGTTGCTGGTCTATCTGAAGAAAAAGGCGGGCTAGGAATTATTGGTTGCTACTTTCAAATGAAAACCGTTTCCGTAAGACTTATGGACGCTCTGATTAATTCCGTTCACCCTGAGCTTGTCGAAGGGCGAACGGAATTAATCAGAGGTTCCTTAAATAAATATTAGGTATCAAAGAATATGACAAACAATCAGGATGATAAGTATTATCACTATACTAAAATAGCATGGATTATTTATACCCTGTTGACCCTTGCGCGTGTCGTTGTATTAGTATTATTTGTCGCTCAGGACAACGAAGAAAGGTTCTTCTACGGGTTAATGCCGGCCGCCGCCGCTTATGTGTTCCGGCCCATGAATAAACCCTTTAGCAAGCTCATTTTCAGGTTCACAGGCGTATCGCATCCTGCAGAGAAAGATGAGCCGCCACATACCTGATCATTTGCCCCTGATGAGCAAAGCATTGCGCTTTTTGTCAGCCACCTGATCCCGTTGCAAACAGGGAGAAATCGAATGAAAAAATCCTTATTCGCATGTTTGTTGCTGCTCATATATTTAAGCGCGCCGCAGACGATGGCTGCTGTCGACGGGCTGATTTCAAAAAAGAGCAGCCATAGCGTCAGCGTCACCCTCGACCGGCTGGAAGCGCGGCTGAAGAAAAAAGGCATAACCATTGTCGCTCGCTGGTCGCATGACGCCGGGGCTAAAAAAGCCGGCATTCCTCTGCGACCGACTGCATTGCTGATTTTCGGCAATCCGGAACTGGGCAGTCATTTTTTCACCAGCGCGCAGACGGCGGGAATTGATTTGCCGATGAAAGCGCTGGCCTGGGAGGATGAAGACGGGCAGGTCTGGCTGAGTTATAACGATCCTCAATATATCGCCGCTCGACACGGCATTAAAAACCGGCGCGTGATTATCGAGAAAATGACGGCGGCGCTGGATAACTTAACCGATGCCGCGATTGCGCCGCAGGACTAAGCCGCGATGAGCCACCCACTGGCGAGTGAACTGGCGCAGGGACTGGACTGCCTTGAGTTGCGCCTCGACAGCGCGGCGCAGGAAAAACTGCTGGTTTATCTCGATTTGCTGGCCAAGTGGAATCGCAGTTACAACCTGACGGCGGTGCGCAAACCGGCGCAAATGCTGGTGCGCCACCTGTTCGACAGTCTGGTGATTCACCCCTGGTTGCAGGGGCCGCGGATTCTGGATGTCGGCACCGGCGCCGGGCTGCCGGGGATTCCGCTGGCGCTGGCCCGCCCGGATTATCAGTTCACCCTGCTCGACAGCAACAGCAAAAAAACCCGTTTTGTCACGCAGGCGGTGGCGGAGATGGGGCTGGACAACGTGACTGTGGTACAGTCACGGGTCGAGACCTATGTTGCGGACAGCGGGTTCGACACCATCGTTTCCCGCGCCTATTCGACACTGGCGGCGTTTGTTAACGGGGTTTCATCTCTGCTTGCGGCGGAGGGGATTCTACTGGCTATGAAAGGGGTGTATCCGGTCACCGAACTGGCCGACTTGCCGAGTCCATTCCGATTGGCGCAGAATGTAGAATTACAGGTGCCGGAACTGGATGCCGAGCGCAACCTGCTGATTATCCGGCGGGATGAATTAAATACATAAATCAGGAAAACCTGAATGAGCAAAATTATCGCCATTGCCAACCAGAAGGGCGGGGTCGGCAAGACCACGACCTGTATTAATCTGGCGGCCTCGCTGGCGGCGACCAAACGCCGGGTGCTGCTGGTGGATATGGATCCGCAGGGCAATGCGACCATGGGCAGCGGCGTCAACAAGCATGAAATATCGCTGACCACCTGTGAGCTGCTGCTGGGTGAGGCGGACGTCAGTCAGGTATTACAGCGCAATGAGCTGGTGAACTACGATGTGCTGCCGGCAAACAGCGATCTGACCGCGGCGGAAGTGACCCTGATGCAGAAACTGGGCAAGGAGCGGCGCTTGCGGGTGGTGCTCGATGATATTCAGGATAATTACGATTATATCCTGATTGACTGCCCGCCCTCGCTGAATATGCTCACCCTGAATGCGTTGGTGGCGGCGGATTCGGTGATGATCCCGATGCAGTGTGAATATTATGCGCTGGAGGGCTTAAGCGCCCTGCTGGAAACGATTGAGAATGTGCGCCAGTCCGTCAATCCACGCCTGAAAGTGGAAGGCCTGTTGCGAACCATGTTCGATCCTCGCAACAATCTGGCCAACGATGTCTCCGGCCAGCTGATCGTGCATTTTCCGGATCAGGTTTATCGCACCGTGATTCCCCGCAACGTGCGGCTGGCCGAAGCGCCCAGTCACGGCCTGCCGGTGATCCATTACGACAAGAATTCTCGCGGGGCGCTGGCTTATCTGGCGCTGGCGGGGGAGATCCTGCGCCGCAACGAAAGCAACGAGCTGGCTGAGGCAAGCGCCTGAGCCGATTACCACGGAAATAGAGAAACCTATGGCAGCAAAAAAACGGGGACTGGGGCGCGGACTGGACGCGCTGCTGGGGAGCGCCGCAGGCGGCGTGAGCGCGCCGGCGAGCGAAGAGAAAAATACAGAGGGGTTGCAAAACCTGCCGGTTGAGAGGATTCAGCGTGGTCGTTTCCAGCCGCGTCAGGATTTTGCCGCCGAAGCATTACAGGAACTGGCTGATTCAATTCGCGTGCAGGGCGTGGTGCAGCCGATCGTGGTGCGGCCGCTGGACGGGAGCCGGTATGAGATTATTGCCGGTGAACGCCGCTGGCGGGCAACGCAGTTAGCCGGTCTGCATGAGATCCCGGCGGTGATCCGGGATGTGCCGGATCAGACGGCGATGGCCATGGGCCTGATCGAGAACATTCAGCGCGAGGAACTCAATCCAGTTGAGGAAGCCACCGCGCTGCAACGCCTGATCGAGGAATTCGGCCTGACGCATCAGGAAACCGCCGAGGCGGTGGGGCGTTCCCGCGCGGCGGTTTCCAATCTTTTACGCCTGCTGAGTCTGGAGCCTGCGGTCAGGCAAATGCTGGAGTCGGGTCAGCTGGAAATGGGCCATGCCCGCGCCTTATTAGCCTTACAGCAGGGCGCGCAGCAGATTCAGGCGGCGAAGCAGGTGGAGGCCAAAGGCCTGTCGGTGCGGGAAACCGAACGTCTGGTGCGTAAACTGCAGGCGCCGGAGAAAGTCAGTGACAGGGAAAAAAAACCGGATACCGATACGCTGCGCTTGCAGGAACATCTGGCGCAAACTCTGGGGGCGAAAGTTCAATTCCAGCATAACCGTCAGGGCAAGGGAAAAATGGTGATTCATTACAATAATCTCGATGAGCTTGACGGTATCCTCAGTCATATTAAGTAATTTCTAATATATTGATATTGCTGCTGTTTTTTTGCGGATTTTTGCCAATATGCGAACAAATTTCATTTATATGCCCATCATTGACGCTTTCTGGTCAAGCCAGTATACTGCGCGCGCCTGAGTTGTCCGGCCTAAGCGATCTGATCCACAGCGCTATCATGTCAGCAAAAAATCCTGGTTTTTTTCCACGATTTATCCTTGAACAGGATGCATGCTTGTCGGTCACCTGAAGGATGAGTTTCGCGGCGAAAGCATACCGGCGCATGCTCTACAAAATGGTAGGGATTCAGGGGCTGTTTATATCCATATTGATAGCGGGGTCATACCTGATTTGGGGTATGGAACACAGTTTCGGTCTGCTTTACGGTGGGGCGGTCACGATGTTGATAACCCTGTACAGCGGCTGGCGCCTTAAACTGGATAGCGAACGGACGGATAAGCCTTCGGCCATGCTGGCCGGTTTGTACAAGGGAACGCTGCTGCGGTTTCTGTTGGCGATCGCGTTGCTGATTCTGGGGTTCAAAGTGTTTGCACTGGCTCCCGCCGACGTCATATTGGGATTCGTCGTAACCCAGGCCGGATATTTTTTCGGCCCCCTTACGGCGCGCTGGGGGCGGCAATAATCAGCCTGTTGCCGGCGCAGTTGTGCTTAAACGTTAAAGATTTAGTTTTATCAAATATTGAGACAGGTTTGACTACATATTATGTCCAGCGATACGCTCACCTCCACAGAATATATCAAACACCATTTACAAAACCTGACCTGGGGCAAACATCCGGACGGAAGCTGGGGCTTCGCGCATACCGCCGCTGAAGCCAAAGACATGGGCTTCATGGCTATTCATGTCGACACCATGTTCTGGTCAATCCTGCTGGGGCTGGTGTTCCTGTATTTTTTCCGCAAGGTCGCAAAAACGGCGCAATCGGGTACGCCCGGCGGGCTGCAGAATTTTGTCGAGATGATCGTCGAGTTTGTCGATACCAGCGTGCGTGGCTCGTTTAGCGCAAAAAATGATCTGGTCGCGCCATTAGCCTTGACCGTGTTTGTCTGGATCTTTCTGATGAACTTTATGGATCTGATCCCGGTAGACTGGATTCCGGGGCTGGCGGCGGCAACCGGCATTCACTTTATGAAAGTCGTGCCGTCCACGGATCCCAATGCCACCTTCGGCATGGCCCTGTCGGTCTTCTTTCTGATGTTGTTTTACAGCATCAAGATCAAGGGCATTAGCGGCTTTACCGGTGAATTAACGCTGCAGCCCTTCCAGTCAAAGAATGTGATCGTGCAGGCGATCTTTATTCCGATTAACTTCCTGCTTGAATTCGTTTCCCTGATCGCCAAACCCGTCTCCCTGTCGTTGCGACTGTTCGGCAACATGTATGCGGGTGAAATGATCTTTATCCTGATTGCGCTGATGTTCAGCGGTGGTCTTGCTCTCGGGATCTTTGGCGGCCTGCTGCAACTGGGCTGGGCGATTTTCCATATTCTTATTGTGACGCTGCAGGCGTTCATCTTCATGACCCTGACCATTGTATATATGGATATGGCGCACAGTGAGCACTGATTTTTTAACGTAATTTTAATTTATATATATTTGATGAGGAGATAGAAATGACAGAAGCAACTGCAATGCTGTACATCGCCGGCGCACTGATGATGGGTCTGGGCGCACTGGGCGCAGCCGTAGGTATTGGCGTACTGGGCGGCCGTTTTCTTGAAGGCGCCGCGCGTCAGCCGGAGTTGATTCCCATGCTGCGCACCCAGTTCTTTATCGTAATGGGTCTGGTCGATGCGGTGCCGATGATTGCGGTGGGTATTGCCATGTATGTTCTGTTTGCCGTTGCAGCGTAATCTGCTGGAAAACAGTCAAACCCGTAAATAATTAATTTAAGGTTCCGGCATGAATATTAATTTAACGCTTATAGGCCAGTCGATTACCTTTGTGTTTTTTGTCTGGTTCTGCATGAAATTTGTCTGGCCTCCGATCATGGCGGCGCTGGACGAACGCAGGAAAAAAATTGCCGATGGTCTGGCTGCGGCGGAACGTGGCGCGCATGAGCAGGAGCTGGCGGAAAAGCGCGCGGCGGAAGTGCTGCATGAAGCCAAGTTGCAGGCGCAGGAAATTATCGGTCAGGCGCAGAAACGCGGCAGCGAAATTGTCGAAGAAGCCAAAACCACGGCGCGTGATGAAGGCGAACGCCTGCTGACCGCCGCGCGTGCGGAAATCGAGCAGGAGGTTAACCGGGCGCGCGAAGAATTGCGTGGACAGGTTGCTAATCTGGTGATAGCCGGTGCGAGCAAGGTGCTCAAGCGCGAAGTCGATGTGGCGGCCAACGAAGATCTGTTAAACGATCTCGTCGCTCAATTGTAAAGGAACGCAGGCATGGCGGAAAAAAGCACTATTGCGCGGCCTTATGCGCAGGCGGCATTCGAACTGGCGCAGGATAAAAATGATCTGCGCGCATGGTCAGAGATGCTCGCGCTGGGCGCGATGATTGTCAGTGATGAACAGCTGACTCGGTTGATTGATAATCCGGAAGTCAGTAAGGATGCGCTGCTCGAAGTCATTCTGAAGGTGGCCGGTGATCGGCTGGATACGGTCGGACGCAATTTCATTCGCGTACTGGCGGACAATGGTCGTTTGAATGTACTGCCTGAAATAGCCCTCCTTTATGAACAGCACCGCGCCGAAGCCGAGCGCTATGTTGATGCCGAAGTGATCTCCGCTTTTCCTTTAAGCGACGCCCAGCAGCAGACGCTGGTGGACAGTTTAAAGAAAAAACTGGGGCGCGAAATCAGGTTGACGACCAGCATCGATGAAAGCCTGATAGGCGGCGCGGTTGTACGCGCAGGCGATCTGGTCATTGATGGTTCTATTACCGGACATTTGAATAAACTGGCTCAGACGCTTATCGCCTAGCCGGTTGTAAAGAGGAAATTGATAATGCAATTAAATTCAGCAGAAATCAGCGAACTGATTAAAAAACAGGTCGAAAGTTTTGACGCTGTAACTGAAGCGCGCAACGAAGGCACTATCGTCAGCCTGTCTGACGGCATCGTGCGTATTCACGGCCTGCAGGATGTAATGATGGGGGAAATGATCGAGTTTCCCGGCAACACCTACGGCATGGCCCTGAATCTGGAACGCGACTCGGTGGGCGCCGTGGTGCTGGGTGACTACGAACATATTACTGAAGGCGACAAGGTTAAATGCACCGGCCGCATTCTTGAAGTGCCGGTCGGCGAAGCCCTGCAGGGACGCGTCGTTGATGCGCTGGGTGTGCCGATTGACGGCAAAGGTCCGGTCGAAAGCAGTGAAAGCTCACCGATTGAAAAAATCGCTCCGGGGGTTATCGCCCGTCAATCGGTTGACCAGCCGGTACAGATCGGTCTGAAAGCGATTGACGCCATGGTGCCGATTGGCCGTGGTCAGCGTGAGCTGATTATTGGTGACCGTCAGACCGGTAAGACGGCGGTGGCCATCGATGCGATCATCAATCAGAAAGGCACCGGCATTAAATGTATCTACGTGGCGATTGGCCAGAAAGCCTCAAGTATCGCCGGCGTGGTGCGCAAGCTGGAAGAACACGGCGCGATGGAGCATACCATCGTCGTCGCCGCCACCGCTTCCGATTCCGCCGCCATGCAGTTCATCGCCCCGTATGCCGGTTGTGCGATGGGCGAGTATTATCGTGATCGCGGCGAAGACGCCCTGATTATCTATGATGATCTGACCAAACAGGCCTGGGCTTATCGACAGGTGTCGCTGTTGTTGCGCCGTCCGCCGGGACGTGAAGCCTATCCCGGTGACGTGTTCTATTTGCATTCGCGTCTGCTTGAACGCGCCGCGCGCATCAATGCCAGAGAGGTGGAAAAACTCACCAACGGAGCCGTAAAAGACAAAACCGGCTCCCTGACTGCGCTGCCGATTATTGAAACCCAGGCCGGCGACGTCTCGGCCTTCGTTCCGACCAACGTGATTTCCATTACCGACGGCCAGATCTTTCTGGAAACGGATTTGTTTAACGCCGGTATTCGTCCGGCGATCAACGCCGGTCTGTCCGTGTCCCGCGTCGGTGGCGCCGCGCAAACCAAGATCATCAAAAAACTGGGCGGCGGCGTGCGTCTGGATCTGGCGCAGTATCGTGAACTGGCGGCCTTCGCCCAGTTTGCCTCGGATCTGGATGAATCCACACGTAAGCAGATCGAGCGTGGTCAGCGCGTTACCGAGTTGATGAAACAGGCGCAGTATTCCACCATGACGGTCGCCGAGCAGGCGTTCTCATTGCTGGCTGCGAGCATGGGCTCACTCGATGATATCGAGGTGAACAAGATTGTTGATTTTGAAGCGGCCCTGCAGGCCTACATGAAATCAAACGAATCCGCCCTGCTGGACAAAATCAATGAAAGCGGCGATTTTAACGAAGAAATCGAATCCGCGATGAAAGCGGCGATTGAGAAGTTCAAATCCACCAGCACCTGGTAGGCCGGAGATAAAAGCATGGCAAGCGGAAAAGAGATACGCACTCAGATCAAGAGTATCAAGAATACTCAGAAGATCACCCGTGCAATGGAAATGGTCGCCGCCAGTAAAATGCGCAAGGCGCAGGATCGCATGAGCGCCTCGCGTCCCTATGCGGAGAAGATGCACAACGTGATTCATCATCTCGCCTATGCGCATCCGGAATACAGGCACCATTATCTGCTGCCGCGGGAAAATCCCAAACGCGTCGGCTATATCATCATATCGTCGGATCGCGGTCTTTGCGGCGGCCTTAACAATAATATGTTCAAGGATGCGTTGACAGACATGCGTCGCTGGCGTGAGCAGGACATTGAGATTGATTTATGCACCATCGGCCAGAAGGCGTCGCAGTTTTTCAAACGCTTCGGCAATATCAGCGCGCAGGCGACCCAGCTGGGCGACAACCCCGGAGTGGTGGATCTGATTGGCACGGTCAAGGTGATGCTGGATGCCTATGATAAGGGCGAAATTGATCGTCTGTTTCTGGTTTACAACCGCTTTGTCAATACCATGACCCAGCAGCCGCTGGTGGAGCAGCTTTTGCCTGTAGAACCTGATGGCAAGGAGAAGGAACTGTCCTACCACTGGGATTATATTTATGAACCGGACGCCAAAGAAGTCCTCGATGGCTTGCTGATCCGTTATATCGAGTCACTGGTCTATCAGGGCGTGGTTGAAAATATCGCCTGTGAAATGGCTGCGCGCATGGTGGCGATGAAGAGCGCATCGGATAATGCCGGCGATCTGATCGATGGTCTGGAACTGGTTTACAACAAAGCGCGTCAGGCTGCGATTACGCAGGAACTGTCGGAGATTGTCGCCGGGGCGGCTGCAGTATAAAACTGTAGATACAAGGGGAAAGGTGGCGGCGTACCGAGAACCACCTTGTATCTTTAAATCTTGTATCTTGTATCTGATTTATTGAATTTTGAATTAAAGTTTGAAGGTAACTTAACTATGAGTTCTGGAAAAATTGTACAAATCATTGGCGCGGTCGTGGACGTGGAATTTCCACGCGACAACATGCCTAACATTTATGATGCTCTGGTGGTCGATGAAGTTAATCTGACCATGGAAGTACAGCAGCAACTGGGTGACGGCGTGGTGCGCACCATTGCCATGGGCACCACCGATGGCATCAAGCGCGAGCTGAGTGTGACGAATACCGGTGCGGCGATTCAGGTGCCGGTGGGCACCAAAACCCTCGGCCGCATCATGGACGTGCTCGGCAACCCGATTGATGAACAGGGGCCCATCGGCGAAGAAAGCCGCATGCCGATTCATCGCAAAGCGCCGGCTTACGAAGAACTGGCTCCGGCCACCGAGTTGCTGGAAACCGGCATCAAGGTGATCGATCTGGTCTGTCCCTTCGCCAAGGGCGGCAAGGTCGGCCTGTTCGGCGGCGCCGGCGTGGGCAAGACTGTGAACATGATGGAACTGATTCGCAACATCGCTATCGAGCACAGCGGTTACTCGGTATTCGCCGGTGTCGGTGAGCGTACCCGTGAAGGTAACGACTTCTACCACGAAATGACGGAATCCAATGTGCTGGATAAAGTGTCGCTGGTTTACGGGCAGATGAATGAGCCGCCCGGCAACCGTCTGCGCGTGGCCCTGACCGGCCTGACCATGGCCGAAGCCTTCCGTGATGAAGGCCGTGACGTGTTGCTGTTCATCGATAACATCTATCGTTACACGCTGGCGGGCACCGAAGTTTCCGCGCTGCTTGGACGTATGCCCTCCGCGGTGGGCTACCAGCCGACTCTGGCCTCGGAAATGGGCGCGCTGCAGGAACGCATCACCTCCACCAAGACCGGTTCGATTACCTCGATTCAGGCTGTGTATGTTCCCGCCGATGACCTGACCGATCCGTCGCCGGCCACCACCTTTGCGCACCTGGATGCGACCGTGGTGCTGTCGCGTCAGATTGCCGAGCTGGGTATTTACCCGGCGGTGGATCCGCTGGACTCCACTTCCCGTCAGCTGGACCCGCTGGTCATCGGTGAAGAACACTACAATGTCGCCCGCGCGGTGCAGGGCACCCTGCAGCGTTATAAAGAGCTGAAAGACATCATCGCCATTCTCGGCATGGACGAGCTGTCCGAAGAAGACAAGCTGATCGTGGCGCGCGCACGTAAGGTTCAGCGCTTCCTCTCGCAGCCCTTCTTCGTCGCCGAAGTGTTCACCGGTTCAGAAGGCAAATACGTGTCACTGAAAGACACCATCGCCGGCTTCAAGGGCATCGTCGAAGGTGAGTATGACGATCTGCCGGAACAGGCCTTCTACATGGTCGGCAGCATCGACGAAGTGGTCGAGAAAGCCAAGGCGCTGTAACAGAAGCTAACGTAGCAGGAGAACGATCATGGCCATGACCATGCATGTTGATATCGTCAGTGCGGAATCCGAGATTTTTTCGGGCACGGCGGAAATGGTGCTGGCGCCGGCGGCGCAGGGGGAGGTCGGTATTATGCCTCGACATACCCAGATGCTGACCTCGCTGAAACCCGGTGAAGTGCGCATTACCCGTGAAGGCGGCGAGCAGGAATATTTCTATGTTTCCGGCGGGGTGATGGAAGTGCAGCCGCATGTGGTTACCGTGCTCTCCGATACGGTGGTGCGCGCCTCGGATTTGAATGAGGCCGCCGCGCTGGAGGCCAAGAAGCATGCCGAACAGGCGCTTAAAGATCGCAAGGGTGATATGGATTACGCCAAGGCGGAAGCCGAGCTGGCGCAGGCGGTGGCGCAGATTCGCATGATCCAGAAGGTGCGAAAGAATATCGGTGGTTGATGGTGGACGCACTCTGGCCGGCGCGCCGACTAGGTATCCTGAGGGGCAGTTGTTATACTGCCCCTTTTTATTTTCAGATCCGAGAGAATTATGTCCGATCAAATTGTAGAGAAAAACAAGGTTGTGACTTTCACCTATATTATTATGGATGAAAGCGGAAGTGTGCAGGAACAGTCGGATATTCCCATGAGTTATTTGCATGGCGGTGATGACCGGATTTTCCCTGCGGTGATGGCGGCGATGGAAGGACGGAAAGCGGGCGAGACGGTTGAAATTGTGCTGCCGCCCGCAGAAGGCTTTGGTGAATATGACGCCAGTCTGACGTATCGCGATAAAATCGAGAATGTGCCGCCGGAGTATCGTCAGATTGGCGCCGAGGCCGAGTTTCGAAACGAGACCGGTGAGAGCATGAACATGACGGTGGTTAAGGTTGAAAATGGCGAAGTCATGCTTGATGGCAATCACCCCTTCGCGGGCAAGACCATGACCTTCAAGGTGAAGATTAGCGCGATTCGGGATGCGGCTGATGAGGAAATTAGAACCGGCCAGGTGGTGACTGATGGGCCGGATCTCAGCACTACGCATTAAGTGTTATACAGTAAAAGACGCCAGTATTGGATAATTACACGATAAGAAAATAACAGGGCATTCCAGAGCCGTATGTCAGCGACAAAACTCAATATCATCATTCTTGCGGCAGGGCAGGGGTCAAGAATGATGTCTCAACTTCCCAAAGTGCTTCATCCGCTTGCCGGCCAACCGCTGCTTGGCCACGTGATTAATACCGCGCGCAGTTTGAATCCCGAACGAATTATCGTGGTTTACGGACACGGCGGGGAACAGGTGCCGAATGCGATTGCGGATGATGATCTGATCTGGGTGCAACAAAGCGAACAACTGGGAACCGGTCATGCGGTTGCTCAGGCCATGCCGGAAGTCGAAGACGAGGCCACTGTCCTCGTATTGTACGGGGACGTGCCCCTGACTCGCACGCAAACATTGATGGAACTGGTTAGCTATGGCGTGGATGAGTTTGGTTTGTTAACCGTGCACCTTGATGATCCGACCGGCTATGGGCGCATCGTCCGCAATAGTCAGGCGGAGGTGACGCATATTGTTGAACATAAAGATGCGAGTGCAGACGAGCATCAGATCAGCGAAGTGAACACCGGCATACTGGCGAGCAATGCAGGGCGTCTGCGCCGCTGGCTGGCGAAGCTGAATAATAATAATGCGCAGGGCGAATATTATCTTACCGACGTGATAGCCATGTCGGTGGCGGAGGGGGTGAAAATCAAAACCACGCATCCGGATTCCGAGATGGAAGTGCTGGGCGTCAACAGTCGCAATCAACTGGCGATGCTGGAGCGCAGTTACCAGCGGCGGCAGGCCGAAGCATTAATGGCGCAGGGCGTGACGGTTATCGATCCGGCGCGGCTGGATATTCGCGGCGAGGTTGAGATTGCCCGTGACGTCATTCTTGATGTGAATGTCGTGCTAGTCGGCAAGGTTAAAATCAACGAGGGCGTATACGTGGGGCCGGGCTGTGTAATCAAGGATGCGACGATCGGCGAAGGCGTGCAAATTCAGGCTCATTGCGTCATCGAACAGGCGCAGATTGGCGCAGAGGCCCGGATTGGCCCGTTCGCCCGCCTGCGTCCCGGCGCGCAACTGTCAGCCAATACCCATGTGGGAAATTTTGTTGAAATCAAAAACAGCGTAGTCGGCGAAGCTTCAAAAATAAATCACTTAAGTTATGTGGGCGACAGCGATGTCGGCGCGCGAGTCAATATCGGCGCCGGTGTGATTACCTGTAATTATGACGGCGCCTATAAACACCGAACCACTATTGGCGATGACGTGTTTGTCGGTTCCGACTGTCAGCTGGTGGCGCCGGTTGAAATCGGCGATGGCGCCAGTCTCGGCGCGGGCACGACCCTGACCCGGGACGCGCCCGCCGGTGAACTGACCCTGAGCCGCGCAAAACAGAAAACGGTGAAAGGCTGGAAACGACCAGTAAAGCAGAAAAAAGATAAATGATGTCGGGTGTCGGAGTCGGTTTTTTTCGACTCCGATACCCTAAGTGCAAAATTATTTTCAAAGGTAGCGTTAAGAATATGCAACAGGACTCTATATCTCAGACTTTTCCCGGCCACTCGCCACTCGCTGCCAGGAACTAAATTCATGTGCGGAATCGTGGGTGCGGTTGCAAAGGAAAATGTCGTCAATGTTCTGATCGATGGGCTTAAACGGCTGGAGTACCGGGGCTATGATTCGGCCGGGGTCGCGCTGCTGGATGAGCACGCCTGCATTCAACGCGTGCGCATGCCGGGCAAGGTCAGGCAGCTCGAAGATGAATTAGAGAAAAATCCTGCAAACGGTCGGGTCGGTATTGCGCATACTCGCTGGGCGACCCATGGCGTTCCCAATCAGCGCAATGCGCACCCTCATGTATGCCAGAAAAGTGTGGCGGTTGTGCACAACGGCATTATCGAAAATTTTGAACATCTTAAACAGGCGCAACAGGCCGATAATTACAGTTTTACTTCGGATACCGATACCGAAGTGATCGTGCATCAACTGCATAAATACATGGCTGCAGAGAATGATTTATACAAAGCCGTCTGCGCCACGGTCAAAGATCTGGAGGGCGCTTATGCGCTTGGCGTGATCAGCACCGAAGAACCCGAGACCCTGGTCACTGCGCGACGCGGCAGTCCACTGGTCATTGGTCTGGGTGAGCAGGCCAACTATATTGCCTCTGATGTAGCGGCGTTGATTAGTGAAACGCAGCGCTTCATTTATCTTGAAGAAGGCGATGTGGCGGTGCTGCGTCCCGGTGGCGTCGAGATTTATGATGGGAACGGTCAGCGAGTCGAACGTGAGATTCATCAGAGTTCACTGAAAGCCGACGCGGTTGAGCGCGGCGAATATGCGCACTACATGCTCAAGGAGATCTACGAGCAGCCTCATGCGATTTCGGAAACACTCGAAGGCCGGCTGGGTGAAGGCAAGGTGCTGGAAAGCGCCTTCGGGCCGAAGGCGGCGGATATTTTTGATAGCATCAAACAGGTTCAAATTATTGCCTGCGGCACCTCCTACCATGCCGGTCTGGTCGCCCGTTATGGATTCGAAGCACTGGCCGGTATTCCCTGTAATGTCGAAGTCGCCAGTGAATTTCGCTACCGGCGCGCCGCCGTCCTGCCCGATACGCTTTTTGTGACGATCTCCCAGTCCGGTGAGACAGCTGATACGCTGGCGGCGCTGCGCGCCTCCAAAGAGATGGGTTTTGCGCATAGCCTGAGTATTTGCAACGTGCCGGAAAGTTCACTGGTGCGCGAATCCGATCTGGTGTTGATGACCCGCGCCGGCCCGGAAATCGGGGTCGCCTCAACCAAGGCGTTTACCACGCAATTGGTCGCCCTGCTTTTACTTATTATTGTACTCGGACGTCGCCACCAGCTTGACGAGGGATTAGAAGCAAGGCTGGTTGAACAATTGCGTCAGTTGCCGCTGATGGTTGAACAGGTGCTCAAACTCGATGATGTTATCAGCAAGCTGGCAATACGTTTTGGCGACAAGCACAATGCCCTGTTCCTTGGTCGCGGTGAACAGTACCCGGTGGCGATGGAAGGCGCGCTCAAGCTGAAAGAGATTTCCTATATTCATGCGGAAGCGTATGCCGCCGGCGAACTCAAACATGGACCGCTGGCGCTGGTCGATGCGCAAATGCCTATCGTGGTGGTGGCGCCTAACGATGAGTTGCTCGATAAACTGAAAGGCAATCTGCAGGAAGTGCGCGCGCGCGGTGGCGAACTCTATGTCTTTGCGGACGTTGAGTCCGGCATGGAAGAAGTCGATGGCGTGACCGTGATCAACGTGGCGCCAACCGACAAAGCGATATCCCCTATCGTATTCACCATTCCCCTGCAATTACTGTCCTACCATGTTGCCCTGATCAAGGGCACTGATGTCGACCAGCCGCGCAATCTGGCAAAATCGGTAACCGTCGAATAGTATCCTGATATAGATGCTGAGGGTGTTGTATGCAGAAATTTACAGATAAAATCTCTAACCACGCCATTATCTCTTCATAGCAATACAATTACAGTATTCACATGAACATACTTGGCCTGTCCGCATATTATCACGATAGCGCCGCAGTTTTATTACGTGATGGTGTTCTCATTGCTGCCGCTCAGGAAGAGCGTTTTTCCCGGAAGAAACATGATGCCGGCTTTCCTGAAAATGCGATTAAAAGTTGCCTGTCACTCGGTGGTATAAAGCTCGATGATATCGATGAGATTGTTTTTTATGATAAGCCATTTGTTAAATTTGAGAGATTACTGGAAACCTACCTGTCTTATGCTCCGAAAGGGTTTTGTTCTTTTATTTTAGCGATGCCCGTCTGGTTAAAAGAAAAACTTTTCCTGAAAACTACACTGAAAAAAAGATTGGCGGCGTTGGGGGGAGTAAAAATAAAGGATTTGCCTCGCCTGCTGTTTTCTGAACACCATTATTCACATGCCGCATCCGCCTTTTTTCCAAGCCCTTATCACAAAGCAGCGATATTGTGTCTGGATGGTGTTGGTGAATGGGCGACAACATCGGTGTGGTTAGGTAAAGGAAATACACTTACCCCATTATGGGAAATGAACTTCCCTCATTCTCTTGGTCTGCTGTATTCTGCATTTACTTATTATCTGGGTTTTAAAGTTAATTCCGGTGAATATAAATTAATGGGGCTGGCTCCCTATGGCGAGCCGAAGTATGTTTCTATTATTTGCGATAATCTACTTGATATTAAAGATGATGGAACTTTCAGGTTGAATATGGAATATTTTAATTTTTCTGTTGGCCTTACGATGACTAACGATAAATTTTCCAGGCTATTTGATTTAGAAGTAAGAACGCCGGAAACAGAGATTACGCAGAAGCATATGGATATTGCAAGTTCTATTCAGAAAGTTACTGAAGACATCGTGTTACGACTGGCGCGTACAATTTACAAGGAAATGGATGTTGAATATTTATGTATGGCAGGAGGGGTGGCGCTAAATTGCGTATCAAATAGTCGGGTTTTACATGAATCTCCATTTAAGGATGTATGGATTCAACCTGCAGCGGGTGATGCTGGAGGTGCGCTTGGCGCCGCCATGATTGTCTGGCATGAATTTCACAAAAATCCCCGTGAAATTAAGTTTCCCGATTCGATGCAAGGCGCCTATTTGGGTCCATCTTACAGTGATGCGGATATCAGCAGGCAGTTGGATGCGATGGGAGCGGTTTATGAGAAAATTGATGATAGTGTGGCGCCTCAGGTATTGAGTAAAATACTGGCTGAAGAAAATGTGCTTGGCTGGTTTCAGGGGCGTATGGAATTTGGGCCGCGCGCATTAGGCGCACGCTCGATTCTTGCTGATCCGGGCAGCGATAAAATGCAAACTATTTTAAATGCAAAAATTAAATATCGTGAATCGTTTCGACCATTTGCACCGGCTGTTCCTGAGGAGGATGTTTCTAAATATTTTGAAATTAATAGAGAATGCCCATACATGCTTTTTACTTCTCTGGTCAAAAAGAGCCTTCGTGTTCCAATATGTGAAGAGCAAAAAAAATTATCCGGGATTGACAAATTGAATATACGCCGCTCAAAACTTCCCGCTATAACGCATATCGACTATTCAGCACGAGTGCAGACTGTAAATAAAAAAACCAATCCCAGGTTTCATGGTGTGCTGAAGAACTTCGAAAAACAGAGTGGCTATCCAGTACTGGTTAATACTTCATTTAATGTTAGAGGTGAACCTGTGGTCTGTACGCCAACCGATGCTTATTCCTGCTTTATTAGAACAGAGATGGATTATTTATATATAGGAAATTACCTTTTGCACAGAAATGAACAGCCATACAAAAGAAAAGAAGAACTTGTGTCGAAAGAGCAGAAATTAGATTGATGATAAAATCATGATTGCTTTGAATAAAAAGCTTCTTCGGCAGTTTGGCTTGTTGCTTTCTTTTGGTCTGGCTCTGATTTTTGGTTTGTTATTGCCCTGGTTGACCGGAAGTTACTGGCCAACATGGCCCTGGGTAGTAAGCTTTTTCTTTGCTGCTGTTTCATTGATATTCCCTGCAAGCTTAAAACCTTTGTATTGTGCGTGGATGAGAGTTGGTGATATTCTTTCCTGGTTTAATACAAGACTTATACTTGGTCTTATATATTTTTTAGTATTTACACCAATATCATTATTTTTCAGATTATCCGGAAGAGATGCCATGCAGCGAAGGCCGGATAGCTCATTAAAATCATATCGTGTAAAAAGTAGAAAGCTGGATATTCACCGTATGCGAGATCCATTTTGATGTTTGAGTTAATAAAAGATTTATGGCGATTCTCAAAAGAACGCAAAAAATTGTGGCTTATGCCTATAATAGTGGTGCTTGTTTTGCTTGGCGCCCTGATGGTGTTTTCCGAGGGTTCGGCTATAGCACCGTTTATTTATACGCTATTTTGACAGATATAGAAACGGAGTGATCTGCTTGGTTGTATTGTGGATGTCATTATGAAAAAAAATATAATATATACGCTTGTAATATGGCTGATCCTGTTTTTTTTATTGGAAGCCGGCGTGCGCGCCTATGAATATTTTACTCAGCCCCAGATAGTACAAGCAGAGCAAGTATCAGATCCAGCTTCAATTTTTATTCCCCATCCCTTTACTGCCTACGCTGCAAATCCCGATAATATAAATCATAATGCACAAGGTTACAGAGCAGAAAAAAACAGAACATATACGGCTGATTCAAATTCAGTAAACATCGTTAGTTTAGGGGGTTCGAGTACATACGGAACCAGAGTATATCTTCATGACAGCTATCCTTATATTCTTGAGGAGATTTTACGCAAATCCGCAACTACCGATAAAACTATAAATGTAATAAACGCCGGACTTGGCGGATATAGTACGCCAAATATTATTTCCCTTCTTTCAGGAAAAATAATTCATTTAAAACCTGATGCGGTAATATTCTATGTAGGTTTTAATGATGCCTGGACGAGATTAATGTTTTCAGGTTTTAAAACGGATTATTCTCATGCGCAGAAGTCCTGGGTGGATCTTGATTTCCCTTTTTGGCGACAGAGCAGGTTTTTGGATATTATTGCAGATAAATTAGGTTATCCAGCTGATAAGCCTCATATTCATTCGGTTGCGTGGAAAAAAATGAGTGGTAACCCGAAAGATAATTTTCGTCATTCGTCATCAGATGCGTTTAAATCTAATCTTATGTCTCTTATTAGTATCGCCAGAACCCACGGGGCGGTTCCCATTTTGGTTACTCAGGCTACAGATTTCAAGAATCATCCTTTACCGGAAAATAATAAAATATGGATGCAAGCAATGGAGGAAAATACAAATATTATTAAACAGGTGGCGGAGAAAATGTCTGTGGGTTTAATTGATATTCGAAAATTAATGACAGATAGAAGCGAGTATTTTCTTGATGTGCTGCATATGAGCGGTGTGGGAAATAGAAAGCGAGCTGAAATTATTGCTGAATATCTTATGAAAAATAAATTTGTTGGAGATTATATAAATAAAAAGGAGACGGCATCATTAGATCTTATTGCTGAATATATGCGGTTACTTCGTGCCGATCTATTTGTTAGGCGAGTATTGGAGTATAGAATCAATGAGTTGCGAAAACTTGGCAAAGAGATAAGTGAGAATGATGAAAAAAAGATTATTGATGCTTATTCTGATATCAGTAATGTTATTTCCACTTATGCCTCTGTGTATAAAAATATCTCAAGAGAGACACTGATAAAAGCAAATAAATTCTTTAGTTCAGAGTTAGGGCGAAAATCTATCGCTCTGTATGCAAAACGAGAGAAAAACCAGAGAAACAGACTAACAAAAGATGAGTTTGAAAAAATTAAAGCCTACCAGTCTTCTTCTGGCTGGAAAGAGATTCAGAGGCAGAGGCCGTATATAAATCGAGATGTGTACATAATATCAAGTAAAGTGATAGAAGACATTTTAAAAGAAAATTAAAATTAGCCATAATCAGGCAATAGATGAAAGATCAACCGCCCCTAATACAAAATAAAATATAGCGCCTTCCCCCGGCTTGCTTTCCGCCCAGATGCGGCCTCCATGCCGTTGCAGTATCCGTTTTACAGTGGCAAGACCAATACCGGTTCCGTCAAAATCGCCCTGTTTGTGTAAGCGTTGGAAGGGGCCGTACATTTTGTCTGCATAACGCATGTCAAAACCAACGCCGTTGTCACGGATGAAATATTGAACTTCATTATCAGACTGGATTTTTGAGAATTCTACACAGGTTTTGTTTTCTTTGTGGCTATATTTCCATGCGTTACCAAGAAGGTTTTCCAGCATAATACGGAGTAAGCCTTCATCGCCATCAACAACCATATTTTCGTCTATTGTAATACTTGCTTCTCTTCCCGGATCATCATTTTGAAGTTGTTGGATGATCTCATTTGCCAGAGAGGACAGATTGACTCTGGATGATTTTAATTTTTGTTGGCTAACACGGGAAAGTGACAGCATATCATCGATGAGACGTTCCATGCGTTGGCTTGCAGCGCGAACACGATTAAAATAATTCAGCGCTTCTGAATTAAAACGATCGCTATAATCTTCAATTATTATTTGTATGAAACCTTCGATGCTGCGCAGTGGTGTTCGAAGATCATGGGAAACTGAATAATTAAATGTTTTTAACTCATGATTAAGCTCTTCAAGTGAGCGGGTTCGTTTGGCGATTTTAACTTCCAGGTTGTCATTTAGAGAAGCGACTTCATTAACTTTAATTTGTAATTTGTGATTGAGTTGCAAAAGTTCCTGGTGTTGTTGGCGGATAGTTTTTTGAGCATTAATTTGATCGGTTTGGTCTATGTAAAGGCTGCAGATATGTGTAACCATATCATGTTTGTCGGTCGTTACCGGAAATTTTAGTGAAAGGAAATATTTTATATTTTCTTTGTGTGGGACTTCGACAATATGTTTGACAGAACCTTTTTTATTAAGTACGAGCTGATCGTCTGATTGTTGTTGTTTTTGAAAATTTTCGTTAAGAACAGAATATATCTGTTGCATATTGTCTGTGCTATTTTTAAATTGTTGTGTAAAACTTCTGCTGGAATAAATAATATCGCCTTTATCATTTTGGATGGCTATTAACATAGGTGAATGTTGCAGGATGCCGAGCATCTGTTGAGCAAGTTGTTTAACAGGGTGGCCGAGCAGATTGCTGAGATACCAGTTTATAGTTATGGTTATAAATAGCATCAATAAAGAAACAGCCACAATTAGATATTGCCCCCTGCGGGCTGTGCGGAATGACTCAGTAGTGGAAATACCGACTTGAATAAAGCCGGTATGTTGATTGTTGTATCCGCCTGCATATGGAAGCAATACTTCTCGAACTCGCCCGGTTTTTGTTTTAATATTTCTTACAATTGGCGTTTGTTCATTTTTATTAAAAGTGATCTTGCCGGTTGCGATTTCCGGATTAAGCTGGTTCAGGTTTTTGATTTGACTGTGGGCGAGAATTTTCCCCGTATTATCGATAACGGCGATATAACTGTAACCCGGTATTTCTTTTTGTAATTCCTGTAACAACAGGCGAGTGTGATATTTTCCGGAGAAGGCGACACGCTCAATAGCCTGTTTAACGGTATAGGCGATAATTTCAGAAAGGCGTTCCGTTTCACGGCTGGTGGTAAGATTGAGAATATATGATGCCAGTAGCAGCGTTGTGGCAAGCAGAGCCAGACTGAGGCCGCTAAAAACCAGTAATATTCGCCGGTTTATTCTTTTGATGTTATGAATTTCAGAACCAGACATATTTTGTTCCAGTATGGACACTATTTAACAACCTTAATTTTGCCGAACCAGTTTGGTTGTCTGCTGAACCAGGGTTTGCGAAATTGAGCCGGTATTGGGCCATCCCATCCCGGATAGACGGTAAGTGATTCGCGGGTGACAGGAAAGGTGGGGATAAGCACATGCGCCGGAACTTTTTTATTTTGTAGAATTTTGTAGGCGATGCGCATGGCCTCGGCGCCCATGGGGCCACAAAATTGTGCGGAATCGATGCGAGTGAGGCGGTGTTGGCGAATATTGTTTACCGAGCTGGGATCACCGTCAATGCTGGCAATGATAATTTCATTCCGACCGGCTTCCGCCAGTACATCGACCACGGGAAGGCCGCCGCCATCATTGACTGTAAAAACGACATCGACGGAACCTTTTTCGGGGAAGGCCTTAAGTATATTTTTACCGGCCTGTTGCCCGGAAACGGGTTCGACAGCTTTTAGGGTAGTCAGAATTTTATATGCCTGTTGCGTTTCCGTAAGCGCATCAAGAAATCCGTTTAGGCGTTCAACGGTGGAAGATACATGAGGGTATTCCACCAGTATCAGTTTTATTACATACCCTGCATCAAACAGGGACGCAATATACTCACCATCCAGGTAACCTGCCTGATAATTATCTGAAGTAACATAGGCGTGCAGTTTGCCTCCCGATATATATTGATCATAAGCCACGACCGGGATCTGTTTTCTGTTGGCGAGCTTCAGCGGTTCAGACAAAGCGGCATTGTCAGTCGGTTGAATAATAATAAGATCAGGGTTTTGTTGAATAGCCTGATACATCTGTTTTATCTGATTTTCGATTCCCGTTTCTCCGTCACCGGCGACAAACGCCTGTAGCTTGACGGGGCGTTGTGAAGCAGATCGCGCGCGTTGATTAATGTTTTGAGCTTCCTGTTCAAGCCCTTTGCGCATAGCGACCTGTCCCGGGATATTCATTGACCAGTAGAGAACATTAATTCGGAAAGGGGTGGATGCCAAAAGGGGGAGAGATGATAAAAATAGAAAACTGAATGTCAGTAAATAGATGAAACGTCCCTGTATTTTGAAGTCCATATTTTAGATGCCGGTAAGTTAATATATTCATGCTGTAATTATTGATATTAATATAAATACAGCAACAAACATAGGGCAACTGAAACAATGTGATTTTTACCGGGGGAGGGAGAAACATTTTTCGTGAGAACTAACCGGACTCTTATCCTTCATTGTCGGTGTGAAGTTGAAAAATATGATCCATTTTTATGTCAATGCGGACAAATGCAGCGAGCACCTGTGGGTCAAAATCTTCGGGCAGGGTTCGACCGTCGCCCTGAGTGATAATGTGGACAGCTTTGTCGTGAGAAAATGCGGGTTTGTATACGCGTGCCTGACGCAGAGCGTCATAGACATCCGCCAGAGCGACGATGCGAGCTGAGAGGGGGATGGCGTTACCGCTGAGGCCATGCGGATAACCTTTGCCATTATATTTTTCGTGATGATGCAGAGCGATTTCCCGGGCCATGGCCAACCGGGGTGAATCGCCGAGAATGCGGGCGCCGTATACCGGATGCGCCTTCATTTTATTGAATTCCTCATCGGTAAGCTTGCCCGGTTTTTTCAGAATGTCAGCGGGGATGTGAACCTTACCGACATCATGCATCTGCGCGGAAAAATGAATGCTGCGAATAAAATGTTCATCAAGATTCATTTCCTCAGCTAAGGCGCGGGCATATTCGTTAATGCGGATGATATGACTGCCGGTGTCTTCATCGTTAGCCTCAGCGGCGCGGGCCAGTGCATCGACGGTATAAAGAAAGGCGCGTTCGGTTTCCCGTCCCTCTTCAGCGATGCGGTGCAGTGACTGGGAAAAGGTCGCCAGCGCCTTGAGTATCATGGCGTCATAATGGTCCAGTTTGCGGCCTCGATAAAAAGCGATGATTGCGATGTTGCCGCTGCGATAAGTGGTGTAACGTTCAATCACGCCAATTTGTCGACGCACCTGAGGATGAAACCGGCTTTGAAAAGCCTCTATATTATCGGCATCGTCTTCCCAGTTTACGAATACCACCTCTTCTTCGCCGGACATAATGGCATAGCGGGCAACATCATCCTCAAGCTCGATATATTCACGCCGGTAGACTGTTTGCTTATCAATGGAATAGAGATAGCCGCCGGGCCTGCTTTTTTTCCAGTCAAGCAGAAAGACATGATCAGGATTATTGTCCGCAGCAATGCTGTTTTGCGAAAATAGTTTTTCAATAATCAGTCGATCATATTCGTCGGCATCAAAGTGCAGAGGATCATAACTTTCCAGCGTATTGTCCATATACGCGGTCATATTGTGAAATTGTTGTACAACGCTTTCCAGTCGATGCTGTCGCGCATACAGGTCGCTAATGTCATGGCCGATAACCAGAGTATGATCATCTTTGCGGGTAAGATGAAAATGGAAAGTATGCCGACCATGGCGTATAGTTTGATTAAGTCGTTTCGCTGTTGTCCTGTCGCTATTGTTGCAGAAATTCTCGGGCAGTAAACAGGCGGCATCGGCGTTTTCAATTCCCAGTTGTTTGAGCAGGGTTTCGGTGGATTTATTTATGTATTGAACAGCGCCGTGTTTATCCAGTGACATAACGATGTCCGGATTACTTTCCGGAAACATATCCATGACCTGCTGCTGGCGAAAACGCGCCAGATAGCAGCCGAAACTAGCGACCATCCAGGGGACAAAAAAGGGAATAGAAATATCAACCAGGGTATAAACAGGATGTTCAATAATACCGTGTTGCCACTGCTGAAAATGCAGGACACCTGAGTCAAAATAAAGATTAAGCTGGTTAAATAGATGAATAGTCGCGCCGACCAGTAGTGCTGTCAGGAGCGGGCGGGAAAATATATAACGAATGATTGAATCCATTTTTTTAGAGCATCGCTTCCTTTAGACAAAGTATAAGTGTAGCTGATAAAACTGAAGTGGGAAAAGCGTGGATATGTGAGGATTATTTACGCCAGAATGCCGGGGTCAGCAATACCAGCAGGGTAAAGATTTCCAGTCGTCCGAGCAGCATCGCGAAGCACAGCACCCATTTGGCGACTGATTCCAGCGAGGCGTAATTAAGCGCAACATCGCCCAGTCCCGGACCGAGGTTGTTCATGGTCGCTGCGACGGCGGAAAAGGCAGTGATCTGATCCAGTCCGGTCATCATCATAATCAACATAATAATCACGAAGGCGGCCACGTAAGCGGAAAAGAAGCCCCACACGGATTCGACCACGCGCGGGGGCATAGCCTTGCCGCCAACCTTAATCGGGATCACCGCATTGGGATGAATGACGCGAATGATTTCGCGCATGCCCTGACGCAGCAGCAACAGGAAGCGAATCACTTTCATACCGCCGCCGGTGGAGCCGGCGCAGGCGCCGATGAAACTGGTGAACAGCAGCATGACTGGCAAAAAGCCCGGCCATAGGTGGTATTGATGGGTGGTGAAGCCGGTTGTGGTGCCGATGGAAACCACCTGAAAAATACTGTGGATCAGGGTTTCCTGATGAGTCGCAAACAGTCCCTGATAATAAAGATAACTGGTGACAATGACGCAGGCGAACAGCATCAGGGCGAGGTAGGTCTTGAATTCGGAGTCAAACAGATAATTACGCAGATTGCGGGTGCGCCAGGCGGTGAAGTGCAGGGCAAAGTTAACCCCGGAAATAAACATGAAGACGATGGCCACCGCTTCGACCATTGGCTTGTCGATGAAATAGCCCATGCTGGCGTCGTGAGTGGAAAAGCCGCCGATGGCGACGGTGGCAAAGCTGTGCGCCAGCGCGTCGAAGGCGTCCATGCCCGCCAGCCAGTAGCCGATGCCACAGGCGATGGTCAGAGTCAGATAAATATACCAGAGCGCCTTCGCGGTTTCGGTAATGCGCGGCGTGAGCTTGCTGTCCTTGATCGGACCGGGAGTTTCGGCGCGGTACAGTTGCATGCCGCCGATGCCGAGCATGGGCATAATCGCCACCGCCAGCACGATGATGCCCATGCCCCCCAGCCATTGTAATTGCTGCCGGTAATAGAGAATGCTTTTCGGGAGTTGATCGATGCCCTGCAACACGGTCGCCCCGGTCGTGGTCAGCCCCGAGAGTGATTCAAAGACCGCATCGGTCAGGGTCAGGTGTGGATGCTCCGTCAGAATAAACGGGATCGCCCCGAACAGTCCGAGCACCGTCCAGAACATGACCACCACCAGAAAGCCATCGCGCAGGCGCAATTCCTGACGCTGATTTTTTACCGGCAACCAGAGTGCGATACCGGTGATCAGAGTGACGGCAAAGGCGTAAAAAAAAGAGACAAAGCTGCCGTCGAGGTAAATAACTGAAACAACCATTGGCGGCAACATGGTTGAGCTGAAAATCATCAGCAGCAGCCCGACAATGCGTTGGATGACGAGAAATTGCATGTCAGTAAGGGACGAGGGACAAGGGACGAGGGACGAGGCTTGAGAGCTGGTAGTCAACGACCATCAATAATTTTAATAATTGTTCAGGCAATTTTTTTGTTTGCATGTCTGTTTGGTATCCCAATATTTTCCTCGCCACTCGTCCCTCGCTACTCGTCACTTAGATGAAAGTAATCCCGACCTGAAACATCTTTTCCACTTCCGAGATTCGGTTCTTGTCGATCAGGAAAAGAATGACGTGATCTTCCGGTTCAATGACTACGTCGTGATGAGCAATGATGACCTGATTGCCACGCGCAATAGCGGCAATGGTGGCGCCTTGCGGCAGCTTGAGTTCGCCGATGCTGCGGCCAACGACACGGGAGGAACCTTTCCCGCCGTGGGCAATGGCTTCGATGGCTTCGGCGGCGCCCCGGCGCAGGGAATGAACCTTGACCACGTCACCGCGACGCACATGGGTCAGCAGGCTGCCGATGGTTGATTGTTGGGGAGAGATCGCGATATCAATATCGCCGCTTTGCACCAGATCCACATAGGCGGCGCGATTAATCAGGGTCATGACTTTGCGCGCGCCCAGCCGTTTGGCGAGCATGGAGGAAAGAATATTGGCTTCATCATCGTTAGTTAATGCGCAAAAGACATCGATGCTTTCGATATTTTCTTCCTGCAGCAGTTCTTCATCGGCGGCATCGCCCAACAGCACCATGGTGTTATTGAGTTCATTGGAAATGTCATTGGCGCGGGCGACATTGTGATCGATCAGTTTGACCTGATAGTCGTTTTCCAGCGCGCCGGCGACGCGTTTGCCGATATTGCCGCCGCCGACGATCATAATGCGTCGATAAGGCGTATCCAGTCGGCGCAACTCGCTCATGACGGTGCTGATGTGTTCGGTGGCGGCAATGAAGAAGACCTCGTCATCCGCCTCGATGACGGTATGGCCTTCGGGAATGATGGCGCGATCCTGTCGATAAATGGCGGCGACGCGAGTGTCGACGCCCTTCGGCATATGTGCGCCAATTTCGCGTAACTCATGTCCCACCATCGGCCCGCCGTAATAGGCGCGCACGCCGACCAGTTGCACCTGACCGTTGGCGAAGTCCAGCACCTGCAGGGTGCCGGGATGCTGGATCAGGCGCTGGATGTAGTCGGTAATAATCTGCTCGGGGCTGATCAGCACGTCGATGGGCAGGGCTTCCTGACTGAACAGACGTTTATGTTTCAGGTATTCGATTGAACGTACGCGGGCGATCTTGGTGGGCGTATGAAAAATAGTATAAGCCACCTGACAGGCGATCATATTGGTTTCATCGCTGTCGGTGACTGCGATCAGCATATCGGCGTCATCGGCGCCGGCGCGACTGAGCACATCGGGATGCGAAGCATTGCCGTAGATGGTGCGCAGATCCAGTCGGTCCTGCAGCGCCTGCAGACCCGCTTCATTTTTGTCGACTAAAGTAATATCGTTGGCTTCATTGGTCAGGTTCTCCGCCAGTGAGCTGCCTACCTGTCCCGCGCCGAGTATAATTATTTTCATAGTGTTAGTTTGTTATTTATTATCTTTGGGATCAATCCCCAGCGCCCGGAGTTTCCGGTACAGATGGGTGCGTTCGAGTCCGGCGATTTGCGCGACCTTGCTGACGTTGCCGTTATTCAGGCGTAATTGATGACGCAGATAACGGCGTTCAAATTCTTCCCGCGCTTCACGCAGGGGACGATCAAAGTTGAGGTTATCAGTATCCGTTGCAGGCGCCGCATCCTGAGCAGAGGCATCGACTGCTGAGAGAAGGGTCTGACCACCCAGCGCCATATCGACATCATTGATACTTATTTCCTCGTGCTTGCTGATGATCAACAGGCGCTGCACCAGATTCATCAGTTCACGGATATTGCCGGGCCAGGGATAGTTGCGCAAACGGTTCTGAGCGGCCATGCTGAAATGGCGATAAGGCAGATTCTGTTGGTCAATAAAATAATTGCTGAAATAGGTCAGCAACTCAGGAATGTCTTCGCAATGTTCGCGCAGCGGCGGAATATGTATCGGCACGACATTGAGCTGGTAATAAAGATCTTTACGCAGGCGCTGATCAGCGACCTGCTGTTGCAGATCATGGTTGCTGGCGGCAATGATGCGGGCATGCATCTGTACCGGCTCACTGCCGCCGATGCGCATGAAGGTTTTCGCGGACAGCGCCGAATGCAGGCGACGCTGGATCTCCGCATCCATTTCCGCAATGTCATATAACAACAGACTGCCGCCATTGGCCTGTTCCAGCAGGC